>JBFIHV010000116.1:0-7537 GCA_041601595.1 Amylibacter sp.
CATAGTGCCCGGGCGCACCTCTGCGCTCGCCTTAAATCAATGGCCCTTCTAAGCATGGTTGGACCTTGGTGCAAGTGCTGATTGGGGCCCGTTGCCGCAACCGGAACCGGTCGCATCGGCGAAGCGCCGATTTTCGCGATCGCGGTCCGAAACCCCGTCCGGCTTGCCCGCGCCCTACCGGTCTTCCGGCGATGTAAGCGCTTGCATTACGGCCGGCCATCCCCTAGACTGTTCGAAATACCGACCCACCCAAGGACGCCTGCAAGGAGCACCCAGATGTACAAACATGTCCTCGTCCCCGTCGCGCTCGAACACGGCGCGGGTTTTTCGAAAGCATTCGAACTGGCGCGCCTGATCGCCGGACCGGACGGCAGGATCTCCGCCGTGACCGTCGTCGAGCCGATCCCCGGCTTCGCGCGGCAGTACCTGCCCGACGGCGAACCGGAAAAGCGCCTCGAAGACGCTCTCTCCAAATTGCAGAAAGTGATCCCCGCAGGCGAGGACGTGGACTGCAAGGTCGTCGTCGGCCACCCCGGCCGCCGGATCGTGGACTACGCCGAAACCATCGAGGCAGACTGCATCATCATCTCGTCGCACCGCCCCGGCATGCAGGACTATTTCCTCGGCTCGACCGCAGGCCGCGTCGTGCGCCACTCCCCCTGCGCCGTGCACGTGATGCGGTAAGGATCAGCGCAGCCGGAACCGGCTGCGCAACCCGAATCCAGCGCCAAACCTAAGCCCTGAGAGTCGGCTCTATCCTTTGAAAATCCGGCTGCTTTCGCTCTGCCGCGGCGACAACCGGATTCAGGGCCGCCGCGAGCAGACGGTCGATCAGTTCCTGGCTGAATTTGACCGGCACCTCGATCATCGGAAGACCGGCCTCCACCAACGCCCTCCGCTTGTCCCTGTCCCGACCCAGTGCGTTGCCCCGGCTTTGTGCCGTCGCCCCGAAATGCCCGCCGCCCTGATACTCGATCACCGCGACCACGTTGAAAGACCGGTCACACAAAACGAAATCCGCACGTTTCGCGTTGATCGACCAGAATTTCCTTTTGCTGTCGCATGCGAGGAATTCGCCGTACGAGACCTGGCATGACACATGATGGCCGTCGGGCTTGGCGCGCTGCAACATTTCGAACAAGCGAATCTCGCTCTTGTTCAACAGGACTTTCCGCGTGAACCTGGGTTGATACAACTTGCCCAGAACAAGCACTACGGCCGACCCCAGGACTATCGCCAGAAACGGCAACCAGATGACACCGAGCATGGCCTGAAGGGCCGAAACGACGCTGTCTTGCATGGAATTGTTGAAATTCATAGAGGACTCAACTTTCAAGGCATGGTTTCAGAAATATGACTGCGCGGACCACTGCATGGCGCAGGGCCTTACGCAATCAAAATCAGCAGGAAGAACAATTCTTCAGGAAAAAACGGAATCTTCTCCGGACAACTCACTCCCGCGCAAAGATACCGACACTAAGCCATATCCCGCGCATTTATCTAACACCCTCCGCGACCTTTCGCCGACACGGCCGCTCCGCCTTGAAGACGCCGCAATGAACGCATAGATTCCGCACTTGAAGACTTCTGAAGGAGTTGCAGATGAAACGCACAGTAGCAGCATTGATAGCCATGGCCGTTATCGCGGGACCGATGTCCCCCGTCTTCGCCAAGGGCCCCGACCATTGCCCGCCCGGGCTGGCCAAGAAATCACCGGCCTGCGTCCCGCCGGGACTGGCTAAAAAACAGTACCATGGCGATGACCGTCACTACCACAGCGATGGCCGTTACGATGATGACCATTATCACTACCGCCGCTATGAAGGTGACAACTGGCGCGGCGACTATCGCATCGGCGACCGTCTGCCGGACTGGTATGATCGCGTCGGAGATCCACGGGATTACGGATTGCAGGTTCTCGTGAACGGGTCGGATTACTACGTCCGCGACGGGGTGATCTACCGCGTCAACACCGAGACGCGTGAAGTCCTCGAACTGTTCGAGGCCGTCGGCGCCGTTCTGAACTAGGCATCCGCCCCCTGCTCCGCTTCGAACCAGGTTCTGGTCCAGAAGCGGTGCGACATCAGCACGGCCGCCAGCGTCAGTCCCGCCACGAATCCCAGCCAGATGCCGGCCGCGCCCAGATCAAGGGTGAAGGCCAGCAGGTATCCCGCCGGCAGCCCCACCAGCCAATAACTGACGCTCGCGAAAATCATCGGCACGCGGGCGTCGTGAACCCCGCGCAGCAGCCCCAGCGCCAGGACCTGCGCCGCATCCGCCAACTGGAACAGCGCCGCCATGGCCAGCAGGACGACCCCGATCGCGATGATCTTGTCGCGCGACGGTTCCTGAAGGTCCAGAAACACCGAGATCAGCGGCTCGGGCACCAGCAGAAAGATCGCCATGATCAGCACGGCGAACAGCAGCGAGATGCCGGTGACCACCAGCCCGCCGCGCCGCATTCCCGCATCATCCAGCCGCCCCATGGCATTTCCCGCCCGGATGGTGGCGACATTGGCCAGCCCGAGGTGCACCATGAAGGTGATCGAGGCCCATTGCAGCGCGATGCCGTGCGCCGCCAGTTCGAACGTGCCGATCCAGCCCATCATGACCGCGGCGGCGGCGAACAGGCCGACTTCGGCCAGACTTGTCATGCCGATCGGCCAGCCAAGGCGGAAGACCTGCATGAAAACCTCGGCATCCGGCCGCCAGAGCCGGTGCAGCAGCCGGTGTTGCGGTATTTTCCAGCCCGCATAGGCCGCCATCGCCGGAAACGTCAGGCCCTGCACGATCACGGATGCCAGCGCCGCCCCTTCGATTCCCAATTCAGGCGCGCCGAATTTCCCGAAAATCAGCATGTAATTCAACAGGATATTGAGCACTGTTCCGGCGAGCGTGATCACGAACACGATTTGCGTGCGCCCCATCGCGGCCAGATAGCTCTTCATCACCATGGTCAGCATCGACGGCAGCAGGCCGATCACCAGAATGCGCAGATAATCCTGCGCCAGCAGGCTGATCGAAGCCTCCTGCCCCAGCGCCCCGAACAGGGCGCCCGACCAGACAAATACCGGCACCATGAAGGCGGTGTAAATGGCCGAGGTCCAGAACCCCATGCGCGTCACGCGGCGCACCTGCCGGTCGTCGCCCGCCCCGGCGGCCCGCGCCACCATCGGCATGACGGCAAAGGCGAAACCCGCGCCGCTGATGAAGATCACGAAGAACAGCGAACTCGCCAGCACCAGCGCCGCCAACTCGGGCACGCCATACCATCCCATCATCATCGTATCGGCCACGTTTATGGCCATCTGGGCAATATGGCTGCCGATCAGCGGCAGGCCCAGAGCGATGATGGCCCTTGCGTGGCTGCGGTATGACATTTGCGGTTGCATAACAACGCCCTGAACAAAAGACCGACACAGGTGACCACGGGCGGAAAGGCTGCCGCGGGCCCGGAAAACCCGAGCCGTCCGTCTGCCACCGAAAATCCTGGCAAAAACTGAATGGTGCGGGTGAAGGGACTTGAACCCCCACGCCTTGCGGCGCCAGAACCTAAATCTGGTGCGTCTACCAGTTCCGCCACACCCGCACGCGACAAGGCGCAGCAGCGCCAAATCCGCGCCCTTCTAGCAAAGCTTCTTTGCCTTGGTAAGGGGAAAAAGCGCTACAGGCCCAAATCGCGGAAAACAGCGGGCAACTGTTCCGGCAGGTCCTCTGCAATCAACCCCGGCCCGAAGCGCCGCGCGCAGTCCACGTGCAGCCAGGCTGCCGCCTCTGCCGCCCTCATCGGATCGAACCCTCGCGCCAGCAGTCCGGTGATGAAACCGGCCAGCACGTCGCCCGATCCCGCCGTCGCCAGCCAGGGGGCGGCGCGGTCGTAAAACGCCGAATTGACGGCGCAACGCCCGTCCGGCGCGGCAATCACCGTGTCCGGCCCCTTGAACAGCACGACGCAGCCCGCCCGCGCCGCCGCCTCGCGCGTCGCGTCCACCTTGGAACAGGCCGGCCCCGTGGTCGGCGTGGCATCGAGTTTCGCGGCGATATCCGGAAACAGCCGCGCGAACTCGCCGCCATGCGGGGTCAGCACGCAATCCGGATGCAGTGCATCGAACAATGCCTTGGGATCATTTGCAAAAACAGTCAGCGCGTCGGCGTCCAGAACCGTCGCCCGCTGCGCTTTCAAGGCGGCAAGCACCAGCTCCCGCGTCCGGTCCTCCAACCCCAGCGCCGGCCCGAGGCAGAGCGCGTTCAGCCGCGTATCCTCCAGCCGTTTCGCCAGCACGCCCGCGTCCGCAACGGACATCAGCATGACCGCGTCCAGCCGCGCCGCATGTTCGGCCAGCGCGTCCGGCGGGCAGGCAACCGTCACAAGCCCGGCCCCAATCCGCAGGGCGCCCCGCGCCGCCAGACGCGCCGCGCCGGTGTGGCCGGCGGGGCCGGACAGGATCAGCGCGTGGCCGTATCCGTATTTATGCGACGCGGCCTTCCGCAATCCCGCCGCAGCCGGACGCCCGGTCAAGGTCACCGCCGCCGGGTCGGATGCGCCCGACAGCCCGATGTCGGCGACCACCACCCGGCCGCACAGGGCCTGCGCATCGCCCAGCCGGTGCCCGACCTTTTCTGAATGAAAGGACACCGTCAGATCGGCGAACCGCTCCGGCCGGAACGCCCCGAGGAAAAACCCGCTGTCGGAGCACATGCCGCTCGGCACGTCGACCGCGACCGCGCGCGGCCGGTCGGCCTGCGCCGCCAGCGCCTCGTAAACCGCAGGAAATGGCCCGAAAGGCCGCGTCAGGCCGGTTCCGAACACCGCGTCAACAAATAGCGCGGTGTCCTGCGGCAGCGCAAAGCCCAAGGTCACGAAGCCATTCACCAACCCCGTCGCAATCCAGCGCTCGTAATTCGCCCGCGCATCCGGCGGCAGCTTTTCCGCGTCGCCGTACAGCAGGACGTCCACCGTCCAGCCCCAATCCTTCAGCAGCCGCGCGATGACAAACCCGTCGCCGCCGTTGTTGCCCGGCCCGCACAGGACGACGGCCCGGTGACCGGTTTGCGCCAGCTCCGGCCACTCCCTGAAAACCGCCTCGACCACCCCGCGTCCGGCGCGTTCCATCAGCTCCAGACCGGTCACTTCGCCGCTGTCGATCGCGGCCTGTTCGGTGGCCTTCATTTGCGCCGCTGTCAGCAGATCCGTCATGTCTGATTCCATTCCGATCAAAAATTAGGCGATTTGCCTGTTTTTTGAGCAGCCCTCGGTGAATCGCGGACTGGCCCGCAATACCTCCGGTGCGCTCAATTGCTATTGACGTTAAAAGGTGATGATCCAGAGGTCCAGTGATCCACGTCAATGAGGAGTCCCGTCATATGAAGAAAATCGAAGCCATCATCAAACCGTTCAAACTGGACGAAGTGAAAGAGGCTCTGCAAGAAGTCGGCGTCCAGGGCCTGTCGGTGATCGAAGCCAAGGGTTTCGGCCGCCAGAAAGGCCACACCGAACTGTACCGTGGCGCGGAATATGTCGTGGACTTCCTGCCGAAAGTCAAAATCGAGGTCGTCCTTGCCGATGACCAGCTGGATGCCGCAATCGAAGCCATCATCGGCGCGGCCCGCACCGAGAAGATCGGCGACGGTAAAATCTTTGTCTCGAACGTCGAACAAGCCATCCGCATCCGGACCGGCGAAGACGGCGTCGACGCGCTTTAACCCCCCACACCTTAATCAAAACAGAGGGAAATGAAATGAACGCCAAGGAAGTAGTAAAGCTGATCGAAGAGGAAGGCGTGGAATACGTCGACATCCGCTTCACCGATCCGCGCGGAAAACTTCAGCACGTGACCGTGATTGTTGACGAAATCGACGAAGAGTTCTTTGAAGAAGGCTTCATGTTCGACGGTTCGTCCATCGCCGGCTGGAAATCCATCGAACAGAGCGACATGAAACTGATGCCCGATACGACCTCCACGTATCTGGACCCGTTCTATGCCGAGAAAACGCTCTGCGTGCATTGCTCGGTCGTCGAGCCAGACACCGGCGAAAGCTACGAACGCGACCCGCGCTCGACCGCTGAACGCGCCGAGGCCTACCTGATCGCATCCGGCATCGGCGACACCTCCTATTGGGGCCCAGAAGCCGAGTTCTTCCTGTTCGACGACGTTCGTTTTTCCAACACGATCAACAAGGTATCCTACGAAGTTGATGCGGTTGACGCCTCGTGGAACTCCGACACCGAATACGAAATGGGCAACTCCGGCCACCGTCCGGGCGTCAAGGGCGGTTACTTCCCCGTGAACCCGACCGACTCCGCACAGGACCTGCGGGGCGAGATGCTGTCCACCATGAAACGCATGGGGATGAAGGTCGACAAGCACCACCACGAAGTGGCCTCCTGCCAGCACGAGCTTGGCCTCGTCTTCGGCACGCTGACCAAACAGGCCGACGAGCTTCAGAAATACAAATACGTGATCCACAACGTGGCCCACGCCTACGGCAAGACGGCGACCTTCATGCCCAAGCCGATCTATGGCGACAACGGCACCGGCATGCACGTGAACATGTCGATCTGGAAAGACGGCAAGCCCCTGTTCGCAGGCGACAAATACGCCGACCTGTCGCAAGAGGCCCTGTGGTTCATCGGCGGCATCCTGAGCCACGCCAAGGCGCTGAACGCCATCACCAACCCGTCCACCAACTCCTACAAGCGTCTGATCCCGGGTTTCGAGGCTCCCGTCCTGCGCGCCTATTCCGCCCGCAACCGCTCCGGTTGCGTCCGGATCCCATGGGCGGAATCGCCCAAGGCGAAACGCGTCGAGGCCCGCTTCCCCGATCCGTCCGCCAACCCTTACCTGTGCTTCGCAGCCCTGCTGATGGCCGGCCTGGACGGCATCAAGAACAAGATCGATCCGGGCGAAGCCAACGACAAGGACCTCTACGACCTGCCACCGGAAGAACTGGCCGGCATCCCGACCGTTTGCGGCTCCCTGCGCGAGGCTCTGGAAGAGCTGGAAAAAGACATGGACTTCCTGCTGGCCGGCGACGTGTTCAGCAAGTCGCAGCTCGAAGGTTACATGAACCTGAAATGGCAGGAAGTGTACAAGTACGAGCACACGCCACACCCTGTCGAGTTCGGCATGTACTACAGCTGCTGATCGCGGCGCATATTCGGGAAAGGGCGCCGCTTTGGCGCCCTTTTCTATTTCAGCCGCTCGAAGCTGTCGCGCTGCTCGGCGCTCAGGCTCCCTTCCCTGACCATAAACGTGTGAATTCCGAAGGCGATCGCGCCTGACAGGGGCAGCTTGCGGATCGTCTGCCGCTCCACCCGGACCCAGCGGCGCGCGCCCCCGGCATCCGGCATCCTGGGCGCGGCCTCGCTGCGCGGATGGTGCAGTTCGGGGTCGGCGTAGACCAGCGCATTGGCGCGAAACATCACGGTTTCCGGCTGCATCCGGTCGAACATGCGCTGCACCCGCTGCCCGATATCGCCGTCATAATCAGGCACCGGCCGGTGTATCCGCATCATCGGCCGGTCGATCTTCTCGGC
>JBFIHV010000117.1:0-7474 GCA_041601595.1 Amylibacter sp.
ACCAATTTGTCATGGGAGACCTGTGAGTCATGGAAAAGCAATCGACCCCGATAAAGATCTGGAACTCTATGTGCGACGCCAATGTGGAGCTGTTCCGCGCGCGGATGAATTTCTCCGCCGAGATGTTCGACCTCTATACCAAGTGGCCGCGCAAGTCGTTCAGCGACATGACGGAGGCGCTGAAGGCGACGCATCTGGAATCGTTGAAGGTCCTTGCCGGGAAATCGGAGAAACGCGCGGCCAGGCCCGCTGCGAAGACCGCGGTCAAGGCCAAGGCCGCGCCGAAGAAAAAGGCAAAGGCGGCCGCGCCGAAAAAGGTGGATGCGGCGCCGAAGCCGAAACCTGTGGCCGTGAAGGCCGAGGCAAAGCCGAAGGCCGAATTCAAACCCGTGGACAGCGCGCCCAAGTCCGAGGTTATACAACCGGTTGAGGCGGCTGTTCCGACACCCGTGACAGAGGCCGCCAAGCCCGCCGTCAAGGCAGGCGCCAAACCGGTGACCCTGCCGGAGATGCCGGATTTCACCGCCAGGCCGCGCCCAACGCCACCCGCCGAAGCGCCGAAATCTGCGGAGACACCGGAAAAAGACAGCTGATACCTTGGGGGGCCGCACTGGTCGCGGCCTCCCGACACGGTCCGAACCGCCTGAAAGCCAAAGGAAACGCCATGCCAACCAAAATCTCCCGCTCCGTTTATGCCGACATGTACGGGCCGACCACCGGCGACAAGGTTCGGCTGGCCGATACCGACCTGATCGTCGAGGTCGAGCGCGACCTCACCACCTATGGCGAAGAGGTCAAGTTCGGCGGCGGCAAGGTGATCCGCGACGGCATGGGGCAGAGCCAGGTGACCCGCGCCGACGGGGCGGTGGACACGGTGATCACGAACGCGCTGATCGTAGATGCGTCCGGCATCTACAAGGCGGATGTGGGGCTGCGCGGCGGCAAGATTCACAAGATCGGCAAGGCCGGGAACCCCGATACCCAGCCGGGCGTCGACATCATCATCGGGCCGGGCACAGAGGCCATCGCCGCCGAGGGCCGCATCCTGACCGCCGGCGGTTTCGACAGCCATATCCATTTCATCTGCCCGCAACAGATCGAGGATGCGCTGCATTCCGGCGTCACCACCATGCTGGGCGGCGGCACCGGCCCGGCGCATGGCACGCTGGCCACGACCTGCACCCCCGGCCCCTGGCATCTGGGCCGGATGCTGCAGTCGCTGGACGCCTTTCCGATGAATTTCGGACTGGCCGGCAAGGGCAACGCCAGCCAGCCCGCCGCGCTGGTCGAGATGGTCAACGCGGGGGCGTGCTCGCTGAAACTGCACGAGGACTGGGGCACGACGCCGGGCGCCATCGACTGCTGCCTGTCGGTGGCCGACGACATGGACGTGCAGGTGATGATCCACACTGACACCCTGAACGAGAGCGGTTTCGTGGAAAACACCATCGCGGCGCTGAAGGGCCGCACCATCCATGCCTTCCATACCGAGGGCGCGGGCGGCGGCCATGCGCCGGACATCATCCGGCTCTGCGGCGAGAGCCATGTGATACCGTCGTCCACCAACCCGACGCGGCCCTTCACCGTCAACACGCTGGAAGAGCACCTCGACATGCTGATGGTCTGCCACCATCTGGACAAGTCGATCCCCGAGGATGTCGCCTTTGCCGAGAGCCGCATCCGGCGCGAGACCATCGCCGCCGAGGATATCCTGCACGACATGGGCGCGTTTTCGATCATCGCGTCCGACAGTCAGGCCATGGGCCGGGTCGGAGAGGTTCTGATCCGCACATGGCAGACCGCCGACAAGATGAAGAAGCAGCGCGGCCGTCTGCTCGAGGAAACCGGCGACAACGACAACGAGCGGGTCAAGCGCTATATCGCGAAATATACCATCAATCCCGCGATCGCGCATGGCATGTCGAAACATATCGGCAGCGTCACCGAGGGCAAGCGCGCCGATCTGGTGCTGTGGAACCCCGCCTTTTTCGGCGTGAAGCCGGAAATGGTTCTGGTCGGCGGCACCATCGCCTGCGCCCAGATGGGCGACCCGAACGCCTCGATCCCGACGCCGCAGCCGGTCTATAGCCGCCCGATGTTCGGGGCTTACGGCCGGTCGGTGGAAAAATCCGCGGTGCTGTTCGTCAGCGCCGCGGCGCAGGTGGGCGGCGTCGCCGACGTGCTGGGGCTGGCCAAGACCGCGGTCGCGGTGGAAAACACCCGCAAGATCGGCAAGAAGGATATGGTGCGCAACGACTTCTGTCCGGAAATCGAGGTCAATCCGGAAACCTACGAGGTGCGCGCGAATGGCGAGTTGCTGACCTGCGAACCGGCCACCGAACTGCCGATGGCGCAACGCTATTTCATGTATTGAGGCGGGGCAGTGACGGCGGTCCTATCCCCTAAGCGCATCGTAGCGCGCGATACTGTCGGCGGGCCAGTGTTCCGACCGGCGGTAGTATTGCGGCATGACCGGAACGCGCGCGCCGGACAGATCGACCCAAGCCTGCTTGCTGTCGGTGAAGATATGGATGCTCGGGGGCGCGAGGTCGGGGTTTTCCAGCGACGGCACGCGAACGAAGGCGACGCGGTCGGCGACCGGCGTGGCATAGTGGCTCCACAGGACGCAGGTGCATTCGCGGCAGACCATCAGGTCCTGACCCTTGCCGCTGCTGGACGGGATATGCCGGGGCTCGGGCTTGCCTGCCGTCACGGTTACGGCAGAGGTCTCGATCATCGCGTTGAGCACGAAGGCGGAGCCGGTCTCGCGCTGGCACCAGGTGCAATGGCAGCAATGCACGAACATCGGCGCGCGGGTCAGGACGAAGTGCACCGCACCGCAGGCGCAGCGTCCCTGGCTGAAAATTCCGGCTTGCGGCATGGTGAATTCGCCCCGTTCCACCCGATTGTTACCGGCAACAGTAAGGCACAAAGCTCCGCCGTTCCGCAAGCGCCGAATTGGCCGCTTTGGGCCATGCGGGGCATGCGGGCCGGAATGTTGAAAAATTGCGCGAGCGGGCGGGAGTAGAGGAAGAAATGCCTGAAAACAGTGCATTACAGAGACGGAAAACGCGTTTTGGGTTGCCGGCAGCGCATAGCGGCTATGACCATCCATGCCTTGTGGAACGCAGGGTAGGGGATCATATTGTCAGGCAAGGGAGGAAACAAACTGTAGTAATACATGAGGTTTCCAATGGCACAAGTACTGCAAACAGGCACACACGTATTCGGGTCTGCAATTTCCGCGGTGTTCAATGCGGCGGTCACGGTGGTGAAGTCGGTCGGCAAATTCTTCGAGGTTGTAATGATCGCAAATTCGCGGACAGAGCAACTGGAGCAAATGCACAACCTGACGGACGTCGAACTGGCCACGAAATACGGCATCAACCGCGACCAGATCGTCGCCTATGTGTTCCGCGACCGAATTTACTGATCGCTGAGGCGAATCGTCCAATGATGACAGGCGGCCATGGTCGCCTGTCCCGGCTTTCCGAAGGGCTCGCGTGATGGCGGGCCTTTTGCTGTCCTACAAGGTCCATACCTCCGGGCACTGGCGCGGACCCGCAGAGCCGATCACCCTGACCTATGCCGACCGCTTCCTGCGCCGCAAGCGGCTGGTCAGCGATGCCGGAACCGCGTTTCTGGCCGATCTGTCGGGCACCCAATCGCTGAATGACGGCGACGCGTTCGAACTGTCGGACGGGCGTCTGGTCCGGGTCGTGGCGGCCGCCGAGGACCTGCTGGAACTGCGTTCCGACGATCTGGTGCGTCTGGCATGGCATATCGGCAACCGCCATACGCCCTGTCAGGTCGAGGCCGGCCGCCTGCTGATTAAGCCGGATCACGTCCTGTACGAAATGGTTCTGCAACTCGGCGGGAAGGTAGCCGAGGTCCGCGAGCCCTTCACCCCCGAAGGCGGCGCCTACGGCCACGGGAGGACGCACGGCCATGCCCACTGACGCGGCCCACCTGCACAAGCTGAACGCGTGGTTCTCGCCGTCCTATCCGGTCGGCGCGTTTTCCTATTCGCACGGGCTGGAGGCGGCGGTCGCGGCGGGCGATGTCGCCTGTGCCGAAGACCTGTATCAATGGCTGTCGGATTGCCTGTGGTTCGGCGCCGGGCGCAACGACGCGATCTTTCTGGCGCAGGCTTGTCGAGCGCCGGACCGCGCGACGCTGCTGGAACTGGCTGAACTGGCCGTGGCGCTGGCCCCGTCGGCGGAGCGGCACCTGGAAACCACGGCGCAGGGCGCGGCCTTTGCAAAGGTGACAGCCAGTGTCTGGGGCGGCGATCTGGCGGATCTGCCCTATCCGGTCGCGGTCGGCGCGGCGGCGCGGGCGGAAGCTATCCCGCTGGAGCTGACCCTGCCGCTGTACCTGCACGCCTTCGCGGCGAATATCATCGCCGCCGGCGTGCGGTTCATTCCGCTGGGCCAGACCGACGGCCAGCAGGTGCTGGCGCGGCTTTTTCCGGCCTTCGACGCGATTGCGGCGGAGGCGGCAGCGGCGACGCTGGATGACCTCGGCAGCGCCACGTTTCGCGCCGATCTGGCCTCGATGAGCCACGAAACCCTGACAACAAGGATATTCCGGTCATGACCTCTCCACACGGACCCTTGCGTGTCGGTATCGGCGGGCCCGTCGGCGCGGGCAAGACCTCGCTGACCGAGGCGCTGTGCCGGGCGCTGTCGGACCGCCTGTCGATGGCGGTGATCACCAACGACATATACACGCGCGAGGATGCCGAATACCTGATGCGGGTGCAGGCCCTGCCGCTGGAGCGTATCCGCGGCGTGGAGACCGGCGGCTGCCCGCATACCGCGATCCGCGAGGATGCCTCGATCAATCTGGCGGCGGTGGACGAGTTGAACCGCGCCTTCCCCGACCTCGACCTGATCCTGATCGAGAGCGGCGGCGACAATCTGGCCGCGACCTTCAGCCCCGAACTGGCCGACCTTACGATCTATGTCATCGACGTGGCCATGGGGGGCGACATTCCGCGCAAGGGCGGGCCGGGGATCACGCGCTCCGACCTGCTGGTGGTCAACAAGGTGGACCTTGCGCCCTATGTCGAGGTCGATCTGGACCGGATGCGCAGCGATACGAAAGCGGCGCGCGGCGACCGGCCCTTCGTTTTCGGCGGCATGCGCAGGGGTCTGGGGATCGACGAGATTGTCGGTTTTCTGGTCGAGGCGGGCGGTCTGAGCCTGCGCTGAATAATTTCCGTGACCGGGTTGAAACCTGCGTTCACAGCGTGGCAGGGTGGCCCGAATCCGGCACCCCGTAAGCAAGGGCATCTGTGAATATGCATGCAATAGCCGAACAGTCGACGCTGTACAAACACCTGCAGCTCGTCAGGACCAAACCGAAGATATTTCTGGGCGGGCACGACGTCGGGCTGCTCAGCGCCAACCTCTATGGCTGGAAGGCGCACCGGTTCCATGTGCCGGACAACGACCCGTTCGCCGGTTATTTCTTCGAGAATTTTCACCTGTTCGTTGCCCGCAAATACGGCGAGCGGCGCAAGGTGGACTGGCACAACATGATCCGGGCGCAGGTGGCGGAGGAACGCGCGCAACTGGCGCTGTTCTATGATCTGCTGGCGGAGTTCTGCGAAGGCTACGAGCCGTAGGCGACGATCCGGTCGAGATGATCGAGCGCCGAGATCCCGGCCCCCTGTTCGGTCAGGGCGGTCTCGTCGGCCTCGGTCCGGAAGGTCAGGTGCGGGCGCTGGCGGAAACGGAAATTCTCGCGCAACGTGCCGCGCAATTCGTCCTCCATCACGGATACCAGCGCCGATCCCGGACCGATGAAGGTCACCGGAAACGGGTCGAACAGCGCAAACAGCGTCGCCAGTCCGATGCCGAGCGCGCGGCTGGCCTCGCGCAACGCCGCGCGTTCGGGGCCGTCCCCTTCGGCGGCGCGGTCGATCACGCTGCGGATCATTTCAGGCGTGACGGGTGCGCGCGGCAGCAGGCTCTGGTCCATGCCGGTGGCTGCGCGCCAGATCGCATAATCCGAGGCGTAGGCCTCGATGCAGCCCTTCTTGCCGCAGCGGCATTGCGCGCCGCCGGGCCGGTAGGGCAGGTGGCCGAATTCGGTGGCCGAGGAATGCTGGCCGCCGAACAGCGCGCCGTTGACGTAAAGCCCCATGCCGATGCCGTAGGACATCAGCACCGCGCCGAAGGTCGCGACCTGTCCGCCCTGCCTGTGGTCGAGCGCCCGCGTGATCAGGGCGCAGTCGTTTTCCACCAGCACCGGCGCGCCGGTCTTTTCGGCAAGCGCCTCCGCGAAGCCGCAGCCGTCCTCCGACAGGATCGGTGACCAGAGCACGCGGTCGCGGTCCTTGGCGGTTGTGCCCTGCACGCCGAAAGACAGGATGTCGGCTTTCCGGCTGCCGGTGATCCGCGCCAGCAGGCCGGACAAAGCGTCGGCGAGGTGCTGCGCGCTCTTGCCCTCGGTATCGAAGTCCTGCGTCGCCGCGGCCAGCTTGCCGCCGGCATAATCCGACAGCCGCAGGGTCAGCCGGCCGTAAGTCAGGGACCCGCTGACGATGGTCGCATGTCCGGGGTTCAGCGCCAGTTGCACGCGGGGGCGTCCCTGACGGGTGTCGGGCGCGGAATCACGGGCCGTATCGGGTACGGCGATATGTAAAACGTCTTCGGACAGCAGTTGTGTGGTAATATTCGTGATCGTTCCGGGGCTGAGAAGGGTGATTTCAGCCAGTTGGGTACGTGACAAGGATGGCCTTTGGCGGAACGCGCGCAGGATGCGGAACCTGTTCTGCTTGCGAACATCGTCGGAAAGGATCGCTTTATCAGGTGTTTGCATGGGTTCCCGTCGTTTGGCACGTGGATGGCGTGGCGTCTCTGCTGATTTAATTTAAGGCTTATATTAAATTATGATTGACTTCAAACCCTGATCCGATATTTTTTAATGGTTAAATTAAGTGGCGTTACTGGGAGGGAATCGAATGTATCTCGGGCTTGATCTGGGCACATCGGGGCTGCGCGCCCTGCTGATGGATGCCGACCAGCAGGTGATCGGGTCGGGCGAGGCCGCCTGCACCGTATCGCATCCCTACAAGGGCTGGAGCGAGCAGGACCCGGCAAGCTGGATCGATGCCTGTTCGACCGCCGTGGCGGCGCTGAAGGCGTCGCATCCGGCGAAACTGGCGGCGGTGCGCGCCATCGGCCTGTCGGGGCATATGCATGGCGCGACGCTGATCGACCGCGACGACAAGGTGCTGCGCCCGGCGATGCTGTGGAACGACACCCGCGCCGATTTGCAGGCGGCATGGTTCGACGGACAGCCGGATTTCCGCGCCCTGACGGGCAATATCGTCTTTCCCGGCTTCACCGCGCCCAAGGTCGAGTGGGTGCGCGAGAACGAACCCGAAATATTCGGCAGGATCGCCAAGATCCTGCTGCCCAAGGACTACCTGCGGCTGTGGCTGACCGGCGACCACGTGTCG
>JBFIHV010000118.1:0-7448 GCA_041601595.1 Amylibacter sp.
GCGACGGGGTAGGTGACGAGCCAGCAGGCATGCGACAGCGCGAATTGCGCCGCGAAGACGGCGGGCCGGTCCTCGGCATGCGCCGACCGGCGCAAGAGGCGGCCCGAGGGCGTGAGGATCGACGCATAGAGCATGCCGCTCAGCGCCCATGACGTCAGGAACGCGGGCCACGCCAGAAGGCCGGCGGTCAGCATCCAGATGCCGTTCCCGAGGGTCAAAACCGCCAGCACGGCTCCGGCGATGACCATCACCTGACGGTCCGACACCTTGTCCAGCAGGCGCGGCAGTGACAGCGCCGCGAGCATGGAGCCCGCCCCGAAGGCGGCCAGCGCCGTGGCGACGCCGGTTTCCGACGCCGCATAGCCCGATTTCACCACGACCACGGTATTGACGATCACGAAGGCCCCGGCGGCGGCCGCCGACATGTTCAGCGCCAGAAGGCCCCTGAGGCGGGGAGTAGCGAGATAGATGCGGATGCCGCGCGTCAGCCGGTCGCGAAAGTTCCGCGCCTTGGCATCGCGCCGCCGCTGCGGGATGGTGGCCGACCAGACCAGCGCCGCCGATCCGGCGAAGCCGATCACCGTGCCGCCGAACAGCCCGTGATAGGACATGACCAGCAACAGCAGCCCCGCCAGCATCGGGCTGACCAGATTTTCGAGGTCATAGGCCAGCCGCGAGAGCGAGAGCGCCCTGGTATAGTCGGCCTCGTCCTCGAGGATATCGGGAATGGTCGCCTGGAACGCGGGCGTGAAGGTGGCGGAGGCCGATTGCAGCACGAAGATCATCACATAGATCTGCCAGACCGCGTCGATGAAGGGCAGGGCGAGGGCGACGGCCGCGCGCACCATGTCCATGCCTATCAGAAGCGCCTTGCGCGGCACGCGCTCTGCAATCGCATTGGCGATTGGCGCGAGGCCGACATAGGCGATCATCTTGATGGCGAAGGCGGTCCCGAGAACCGCCCCGGCCCGGTCGCCCGCCAGATCGTAGGCCAGAAGGCCAAGCGCAACGGTCAGCAGGCCCGTCCCGACAAGCGCGATGACCTGCGCCGAGAAGAGCCTGGCATAATCGGGGTGTCTGAGAATGCGCAGCATGGTTTTCATTATGCCGCAGATGATGCGCCTTCAAAAGCGGAATCGGTTCGGGAACGGCGGTTTGGCGGGCGGTCCCGGAAAAGCGGCGGGGCGAATGTCCGGAGGTCGCGCCGATCCTGACGCCTTGTCGTAAACAGGCCGGCATGCGGCGCTGGAGCGAGGGCGGAGGCGGTTGACCTGTGCGAAGCCGAGGGCGGCACGGGAAGGCCCCAAGGCGGGAAGGGACCAGTCATGATACACGTATTATCCGGGGTTTGGGCCCTTCTGATCGGCATCGTTTTCATCATGCTGGGCAATGGCATGCATTTCACCCTCATCGGCCTGCGCGGCGGGATCGAGGGTTTTTCGGCCTCGGAACTGGCCATCGTCACATCGGGCTATTTCATGGGCTTCCTGTCGGGCGCGCGTCTTACGCCGGTGCTGATCCGGCGGGTCGGGCATGTGCGGGTTTTCGCGGCTCTGGCCAGCTTCATGTCGGCGGCGCTGATCGCCTTTCCGCTGCTGGCCGAACCCTGGGCCTGGACGGTGCTGCGGGTGCTCGTCGGCTTCTGCATGTCGGGCGTCTATGTCACCGCCGAGAGCTGGCTGAACGACGCCGCCACCAACGAGACGCGCGGCAAAGTCCTGTCGGCCTACATGATCGCGCAGACGCTGGGCATCATCGGGGCGCAGGGGTTGCTGACGCTGGGCGACGCGGGGACCGCCGTTCTGTTCATCGGCGCCTCGATCCTCGTATCGGTCTCGCTTACGCCGATCCTGCTGTCCGTCGGCCCGGTTCCGGCGACCGACGTCGCGCGCCCGATGCCGCTGCGCGAGCTCTTCTCGGGCTCACCGCTCGGCACCGTCGGGATATTCCTGCTGGGCAGCGTCTTCGCGACGCAGTCGGGCATGGGGGCGGTCTTCGGCACCCAGATCGGTCTGACGGCGGACCAGATCGCGCTGTTCGTCGCGATGCTGTTCGGCGGGGCGCTGGTGCTGCAGTACCCTATCGGCTGGCTTTCGGACCGGATCGACCGGCGCAAGCTGATTTTCGGGGCGGCCACGCTCGGCGCTGCGTCCTGCGCACTGGGTTGGATTGCGGGCGGCGGCCTGTGGTCCTTGATGGCCGCGGCGTTCTTCGCCGGCGGGGTGACGACACCGCTTTATGCCCTGTTTCTGGCCTACACCAATGATTTTCTGTCGGCCGAGGATATGCCGGCCGCGTCCGGAGGGCTCGTCTTCACTTTCGGGCTGGGCGCCATCGCGGGCCCGCTGGCCTCGGGCTGGGCGATGCAGCGGCTTGGCCCGTTCGCCTTCTGGCTGGTGCTGGGAGCGACCTTCGGCACCATCGCGCTCTATGCGCTCTACCGGATGACGCAGCGCGCGTTCGTGCCGGTGGACGAGACCGAAAGCTACCTTAACGTGCTGCCCACGGCATCCCCGGTGGCAGTGGAGGCGGCAGGCGCCTGGGCCGCCGAACAGGCCGGGGTCGAACGCGAGGCCGAGGCTCGGTCCTGATCGGGGTAGCGGAACCGCGCCAACCGGCCTCTGACAGGGAATAGCGCCTCCGGTGGCCGGACGTTGTGCGTCTGCGTGGGGCGGGGCGGGCGCACAGCTGACCTTGCCGGGTCCGGCTCCCGAGGTTCCCCGCCCTCCCAAACCATTTGACACGCGATCCCCGGTTCTGGCATAAATTGCGCATGGGGCAGGCGGATGCCCCGTGAGGCGCCAGCCGAAAGCCGCATCCCACTCATCGCTTGGCTTGAAAGGATGCATCATGGCGTCACCTGTAGAAATAACCCCCACCCAATTGTCCCGGCTGATCGGGACCCCGGATTGCCCGCTGATCGTCGATGTGCGCACCGACGCGGATTTCACCGACGATCCGCGGCTGATCCCCGGCGCGCTGCGGCACGGCTATGACGACATGGCCGGGTTTGCCGCCGCCCGCGCGGCGGCCAAGGTCGTGGTCTGTTGCCAGAAGGGGCTGAAGCTCAGCCAGGGCGCGGCGGCGGTGCTGCGCAGCGAAGGCATCGCGGCGGAGGTGCTCGAGGGCGGGCATTTCGGCTGGCGCGACGCCGGCCTGCCGCTGGTTCCGGCGGAAAAAATCCCGCCGCGCGACGCGCAGGGCCGCACGGTCTGGGTCACGCGGCTGCGGCCCAAGATCGACCGCATCGCCTGTCCCTGGCTGATCCGGCGCTTTGTCGATCCGCTGGCGCAGTTCCTGTTTGTCGCGCCGTCAGAGGTCGGCGCGGTGGCCGGGAAATTCGGCGCCACGCCCTTTGACGTCGAGGATGTGTTCTGGAGCCATCGCGGGCCGCTCTGCACCTTCGACACGATGGTGTCCGAGTTCGGTCTGAACGGCGAAGCGCTGGACCGGCTGGCCGCGATCGTGCGCGGCGCCGACACCAACCGGCCCGATCTGGCGCCGCAGGCCGCCGGTCTGCTGGCGGTGTCGCTGGGCCTGTCGCGGATGTATCGAGACGATTTGGCGCAGCTGCAAGCCGGGCTGACGCTCTATGATGCCTTGTACCGCTGGGCGCGCGATGCGGTGGACGAGGGCCACGACTGGCCCGCGGCGCTGAACAAGGGTTAGAGCGATGAAAACTACAGCCCCCTCCGACACGGCGGCGGTCGCACCCGCGGCTTCCCTGGGCGAGGCCTTTCGCATTTTCGGCAAGATCGGATTGCTGTCCTTCGGCGGGCCGGCGGCGCAGATCTCGGTCATGCACCGGCTGCTGGTGGACGAAACCCGCTGGCTGAGCGAAAAGCAATTCCTCAACGCGCTGAGTTTCTGCATGCTGCTGCCGGGGCCCGAGGCGATGCAGCTGGCGACCTATTCCGGCTGGCGGCTGCACGGGGTGCGCGGCGGGCTGATGGCGGGGCTGCTGTTCGTGCTGCCCGGCGCGGCGGTGATGCTGGCGCTGGCGTGGCTCTATGCCGCCTATGGCGCGCTGCCGGTGGTGGGAGCGCTGTTCCTCGGCGTCAAGGCGGCGGTGCTGGTCGTGGTGATCGAGGCGCTGCTGCGGGTGTCGAAAAAGGCGCTGAAGGGCCGGGCGCACTGGGCGATCGCGGGGGCGGCCTTTGTCGGGATATTCTTCCTGGCGCTGCCCTATCCGCTGATCGTGTTCCTGGCGGCGGGTTACGGTTTTTTCGCGGGCGCGCGCGGCGCGGACGATGTGCCGCATGCGGGCGAGGTGATCCGCTTCCGGTCGACCGCGTTGACGGTGGCGGTCTGGCTGGCGCTGTGGATCGTGCCTCTGGCGGCGGCGGACCTGCTGTTCGGGTCGGAGATCCTCGGGGCGATCGGGCTGTTCTTTTCCAAGCTGGCGGTGGTGACCTTCGGCGGCGCCTATGCGGTGCTGGCCTATATGGCGCAGGCGGTGGTGGGCCAATTCGGCTGGCTGACGCCGGGCGAGATGATGGACGGGCTCGGGCTGGCGGAAACCACGCCGGGGCCGCTGATCCTGGTGACCGAGTTCGTCGGCTTCATCGCGGCCTTCCGCGAGGGCGGCGTCTGGCTGGGGGTCGCGGGGGCGGTGGTGACGCTCTGGGCGACCTTTGTGCCCTGTTTCCTTTGGATTTTCGCGGGCGCGCCCTACATCGACTGGATTTCCGCGCAGCCGCGGCTGTCGGGCGCGCTGTCGGCCATCACGGCCGCCGTGGTGGGCGTGATCCTGAACCTGTCGCTGTGGTTCGGCCTGCACGTGATGTTCGGGACCGTGACGCGGCAGGAGGCGGGGCCGCTGGTGCTGTGGCGGCCGGACCTCGCGACGCTGGACTGGCGGGTGGCGGCCCTGACGGTGCTGTGCGGCATCCTGATGCTGCGGCTGCACTGGGACATCCTGCGCGTTCTCGTGCTGTCGGCGGCGCTGGGCTGGGGGCTGGCGACGTTCGTCTGAGCTGAGCTTAAAACCGCCGTCCGCGATAATAAAATCCCGTGTCCCTCTTCGCTTGCCATTATCGGCCCCTAGATATAGTGTCCGCGCGAATTGATACCGTGGCCGAATGGCCGGAAACTATGAGGAAATACCGATGCTCTTTGCAACTCCTGCCTATGCTCAATCAGCCGGTGGCGCCGGCGGCCTGGCCAGCTTTGTTCCCCTGATCCTGATCTTCGCGATCATGTACTTCCTGCTGATCCGTCCGCAGCAGAAAAAAGTGAAACAGCATCAGGCCATGGTCGCCGCCCTGCGCAAGGGCGACCAGGTCGTGACCGGCGGCGGCATCATCGGCAAGGTGACCAAGGTCGGCAGCGACAACGAGGTCGAGGTCGAGATCGCCACCGGCGTCAAGATCAAGGTCGTCCAGAGCACCATCCAGACCGTTCTGAACAAGACCGAACCAGCCAAGTAACCGTAAAATAGGGCGGGCCGATGCTCCAGTTTTCGCTGACCAAGAAAATCCTGATCTGGGGTGTTTGTCTGCTGGGCATCGCCTTTGCCGCGCCGAACCTGTTCTACTCTCGGGTCGAACAGTCCAACGACGCACGGGCGACCATCGCGAAGACCGGCGTCGAAACGCCGGAGCTGGCTGATGCCGCCGGCCGCTGGCCGTCGTTTCTGCCTTCGACACTTGTCAACCTGGGGCTGGACCTGCGCGGCGGCGCGCATCTGCTGGCCGAAGTGCATGTCGAAGAAGTCTATGCCGAGCGGATGGACGGGTATTGGCCCGAGGTCCGGGACAAGCTGCGCGATCTGCGCGATACGGTCGGAACCATCCGCCGCCAGGATGCCGGCGGCGCGGAATTGCGGGTGCGCATTTCCCGCCCGGACGGCATGACGGCGGCCATCGAGGCGGTGCGCGAGCTGGCCTCTCCGGTCATCTCGCTGTCCGGCGCCGGTTCGACCGATTTCGTCGTCATCTCCGATGGCGCCGATCTGGTGATCACCCTGTCGGAGGCCGAAATGGTGGCGACCGACAACCGCACCATGGAGCAATCGCTGGAGATCGTCCGCCGCCGCGTGGACGAGGCCGGCACCCGCGAGCCGACGATCCAGCGGCAGGGCGACCGCCGCATCCTGATCCAGGTGCCGGGCATCGGATCGGCCGAGGAACTGAAAAGCCTGATCGGCAAGACCGCCAAGCTGACGTTCCATCCGGTCATCAGCCGCACCGGCGAAGCCAATACGCCCGTCCTGTCGCGGCAGATCCTGCTGCCGGACCAGGAGCAGCAGGGACTCTATTACGTTCTCGACAAGACGCCGACCATCACCGGCGACCATCTGGTGGACGCCCAGCCGGCCTTCGACCAGAACAACCGGCCTGCGGTGTCGTTCCGCCTGAACACCACCGGCGCACGGATCTTCGGCGAATATACCGCCAACAACATCGGCAAGCCCTTTGCCATCGTACTGGACAACGAGGTCATCTCGGCGCCGACGATCCAGAGCCATATTCCCGGCGGATCGGGCATCATCACCGGCGCCTTCGATGTCGAGGAAACCACCAAGCTGGCGATCCAGCTGCGCGCCGGCGCGCTGCCTGCCGGCCTGACCTATCTGGAAGAGCGCACCGTCGGTCCCGAACTGGGTCAGGACAGCATCGACGCGGGCCGGATCGCCAGCGTCGTCGCCTTCGTCGCGGTGCTGGGCTTCATGGTCCTGTCCTACGGGCTGTTCGGGGTCTTCGCCAACGTGGCGCTGATCATAAACGTCTCGCTGATCTTCGGCTTGCTGAGCGCGATCGGCGCGACGCTGACCCTGCCGGGGATCGCGGGCATCGTGCTGACGATCGGGATGGCGGTGGATGCCAACGTGCTGGTGTTCGAGCGTGTCCGTGAGGAACTGAAATCGGCCAAGGGTCCGGCGCGGGCCATCGAACTGGGCTATGAGCGCGCGTTCTCGGCCATTGTCGACGCCAATATCACCACGCTGATCGCCGCCGTGATCCTGTTCGTCATGGGCTCGGGTCCGGTGCGCGGCTTTGCCGTGACGCTGGGGCTGGGGATCGTGACCTCGGTCTTTACGGCGATCTGGGTGACGCGGCTCATGATATCCATCTGGATGGCGCGCAGCCGTCCCAAGACAATCGTCGTTTGAGGAGACAGGTCATGCGTTTGAAACTGGTACCGTCGGAAACATCGTTCGATTTCTTCCGGCTGGAAAAGCTGACCTTCGGGGCCTCGGTTCTGGCCATGATCGCCTCGGTCGTGCTGTTTTTCGTGGTCGGGCTGAATTACGGCATCGACTTCCGCGGCGGCACCACGATCCGCACCGACAGCGAGGCGGCCGTGGACATCGGCGCCTATCGCGCAGCACTTGCGCCGCTCGGTCTGGGCGAAGTGACGATCAACCAGGTGTTCGATCCCGCCAAGCCCGACCTGCATGTGGCGCAGATCCGCATCCAGGCGCAGGAAGGCGGCGAGGCGATCGA
>JBFIHV010000119.1:0-7424 GCA_041601595.1 Amylibacter sp.
CGAAACGCGAGGTCCTCGTAATAGAGCGGCAGGCAGTTGGGGCGGTAGAGCCACTGTGTCAGGCTGTCGATCTGGCTGCTGATATCGCGCATGGCGTCGTCCAGCGTCTCGATATTCGCAAAGGCGGGTTTTCCTGCCGCCCGCGATCGGTTGCCGTGGTCGATCATCGACAGCGCCATCTCTCTGGGATCGCGATAACAGGCCTGTATGATGGCCTCTCCGCGGTCGATCATGCCGATGACGCAGGGATCGGGGCGGGTGTGGGTCTTGATGACCACCGGGTGGCCGATGCTGCGCAGTGTTTCGCTCAGCGCGGCGACATTCCCGTCGTCCAGATGCCCGGCGAAATTGATTTTCCGCGTCGTGCCTGTGGCTTCCTCGGGCAGCAGGGGCTGCGGAAATCCCGACAGTTCCAGGGCGCTGCGCGCCAGTTCGAAGGCCAGCGTCGATCCGCTCTTGGTCAAGCCGTAGGAAAACACGACCCTGGGGCCCAGCGGATGGCGCGATTTTGTGAAAGATCGGGGCAGGTGCAACATGGGCGCAAGCTAGCGCCGCATGATTTAAAACTTTATTAAACGCGGCCCCCAAAAGAAAGGGCAGGTAAAACCTGCCCTCAGTTCTGCACCTTTTGCGGTCCCTACACCAAGACCGCACCTTCGCTGTCGATGGCCCCCTTGGTGGAGGCCTCGCCCAGTAACATTTGATTGTGCGCTTTGCCGGAGGGGATCATCGGGAAGCAGTTTTCATGCTTCTCGACGACACAATCAAGAATGACCGGGCCATCATATTCTAGCATTTCCTTGATGGCATCGTCCAGATCGGCAGGATTGCTCACCAGAATTCCCTTGCAGCCGAAGGCCTCCGCCAGTTTCACGAAGTCGGGCAGGGACTCCGACCAGCTGTGGGCATAGCGCTCGCCGTGCAGCAGTTGCTGCCACTGGCGCACCATGCCAAGCCGTTCATTGTTCAGAATGAACTGCTTGATCGGCAGGCGGAACTGCACAGCCGTTCCCATTTCCTGCATGTTCATCAGCCATGACGCATCGCCCGCGACGTTGATCACCAGCGCGTCGGGATGCGCGACCTGAACGCCGACCGATGCCGGCAGGCCATAACCCATCGTACCCAGACCGCCAGAGGTCATCCAGCGGTGCGGATCCTCGAAGCCCAGGTATTGCGCGGCCCACATCTGGTGCTGGCCGACCTCGGTGCAGATATAGCGGTCCGGATGGTCCTTGGTCAGCGCTTCGAGCCGTTGCAGCGCGTGCTGGGGCTTGATGATCTTGTCCGAGTTCCTGAATTTCAGGCAATCGATCGACTGCCATTTGGCAATCTGTTTCCACCATTTCGCAACAGCCGCGGAGTTGGTCTTGCCGCCGCGCGATTTCCAGACCTTCAGCATATCCTCAAGCACGTTGCCGACATCGCCGATGATCGGAATATCGACGTGGATCACCTTGTTGATCGAAGACGGGTCAATATCGATATGAGCCTTGAACGATCCGGGGCTGAAGGCGTCCACCAGCCCGGTGATCCGGTCGTCGAAGCGGGCGCCGACGCAGATCATCAGGTCGCAGTCGTGCATGGCCATATTGGCCTCGTAGGTGCCGTGCATGCCCAGCATGCCGATCCATTTGTCCCCCGAAGCCGGATAGGCGCCAAGCCCCATCAGGGTCGAGGTGATCGGAAAGCCGGTGTCCTTGACCAGTTCGCGCAGCAACTCGCTGGCGCCGCGGCCGGAGTTGATCACGCCGCCGCCGGTATAGAAGATCGGGCGTTCCGCCTTTTCCATCTGCTCGACCAGCGCGGTGATCTTGTCCAGGTCACCTTTGACCTTGGGTTGGTAATGGCCCTTGCTGGCTTTGTTCGGCGGAATGTAGGTGCCCTTGGCGAACTGGACGTCCTTGGGGATGTCGACCAGAACCGGGCCGGGGCGGCCGTGGGTGGCGACATGGAACGCTTCGTGGATGGTTTGCGCCAGCCGGTCGGTGTCCTTCACCAGCCAGTTGTGCTTGGTGCAGGGGCGGGTGATGCCGACCGTGTCGGCCTCCTGAAACGCGTCGTTGCCGATCATGAAGGTCGGAACCTGGCCGGTCAGGACGATCATCGGGATGCTGTCCATCAGCGCATCCGTCAGGCCGGTGACGGCATTGGTGGCGCCGGGGCCGGAGGTCACCAGAACGACACCGGGTTTGCCGGTCGAGCGGGCATAGCCCTCGGCCGCGTGGGTCGCGCCCTGTTCGTGGCGCACGAGGATGTGCCGGATGTCATTCTGCTGGAAAATCTCGTCGTATATCGGCAGCACGGCGCCGCCGGGATACCCGAACACAGTGTCGACGCCCTGATCCCTGAGGGCCTGAATAACCATCTGTGCACCCGTCATTTGCCGAGCCATGTCTTTCTCCTTCATTACAACGCATAAAAAAGCCCCCTTCAGGGGGCATCGCACAGGTCGGGAAACGTACGGTTGCGTTACCGGCCGGTGCGATGGGTCACCACGACCCGTAGGATTGCGTCCTTGTTTTTCATAGCCGCAGTTTTAGTAGCTGAGCAGGGGGGGTCAAGCAGTAAATTGACGTTTTGCAAATGTTTTTCGGATTTTTTCGCAATAAAATTACAAAATGCAGCTTTCCATTGGCATTAAAGTGCGATTCATCGCCCCGATGCAAAGGAATCGCCGGACGATTCCTGCAAGACGCCGTGTTCGAGCGCATAGCGCGTCAGCCCTGCGGTGGTGGCGACCCCGAGTTTGCGCTTGATATTCTTGCGGTGGGTTTCGACCGTGCGCACCGAGATATCGAGGTCATAGGCCACCTGCTTGTTGCTCTTGCCGCTGGCCAGTTGCAGCAGCACCGTCTGTTCGCGGGAGGTCAGAGGCTCGCGGCCGGTTTCCTCACAAGGCGTGATCTTGTCGCGCGAGCCGGAACACAGGTAGGTGCCGCCGTTGTGGACGGTCTCGATGGCCTCGACGATCTGGTCGATCGGCACGTCCTTCAGAACATAGCCCTTGGCGCCGTTGCGCAACGAGGTCGTTATATATTCCGGACTGTCATGCATCGACAGGATCAGAATCCTGCAGTCGGGGTCCTGTTCCAGCAGGATCTCGGTGGCGGCGAGGCCGCTGAGCCTCGGCATGTTCAGGTCCAGCAGAACGACATCGGGGGCCAGCGCCGCATATTGATCGACGACTTCCTGCCCGTCGCACAGGGTGGCGATGACTTCGATCGTGTCATAGCTTTCCAGAATGCCCCTGATGCCTTCGGTCACCAGGGGATGGTCGTCGGCTATTATAATGCGGATCGGTTTCATACCGGCTGCTTCCTTTTGTCCTCGCGGGGGTTCATCATGCTGGTCAGCGGAACTGTGGCCTCGACGATTGTACCGGACCCTGTGCTGATTATCGAAAGTTTTCCGTGCAGATGCTCTATGCGTTCCTGCATGTTCCGCAGGCCCAGTCCGCCCAGCGCCTCGTTGCCCTTGCCTTTTTCCGGTATGCCGACGCCATTGTCCTCGATCCTCAGGGTCGCGCCGCGGCGGTGGCCGTAGACCTTCAACGAGATCCTGCTTGCCCGGGAGTGGCGCTCGATATTGGTCAGGGCCTCTTGCGCCACACGGTACAGGGCGGTTTTCGCGTCGTCGTGCAGGCGGTTGCTGAAGACCACGGTCTCGAAATCCACGGCGATGCCGGTGCGGGTGCTGAATTCGCTGGTCAGTGCCTTCAGCGCGGGGCCGAGTCCGAGGTCGTCGAGCACCGCAGGGCGCAGGTCGCGGCTGATGCGGCGCACCTCGTTGATCGCGACGATCAGCCCCTCGCGCCCCTTGTTGATGCTTGCCGCTGCCTTTTGCTCGCTCGGCGACAGGTTGCGCAGGGCAAGCTCCAGCCCGTAACGGACGCCGACGAGGATTTGGCTGATGCCGTCGTGCAGTTCACGCGCGACGCGGCTGCGCTCCTCTTCCTGCGTGTCGAAAATCCTCTGGGTCAGCTGATGCAGCTTTACATCCGACAAGCGGCGTTCGCGCAGGTTGATCAGCATGCCGGAGAGAAACACCAGAAACAGCGAAATGACGGCGATCGCCACGATTTGCAGCGACGTCTCGCGTATGCGGCGCTCCGTTTCGGTTCGGGTCGCGTCCAGTTCCGCCCCGACATCGTCGATGAATACACCGGTGCCTATGACCCAGCGCCAGTCCTGCAACCCGTCTACATAGGCGACCATCTCCGCCACTTCGCCGGTGGACGGTTTGGGCCAGAAATAGCTGTGATATCCGCCGCCGGACTTGGCGATTTCTATAAGGCTATCGACAACGTTGACGCCGTTCGCATCGACCGTACCGCTCCAGTTCCTGCCGATCAGATAGGTCTGACGCGGGCTGACCAGGTTGTTGCCGTCATAGTCATAGACAAAAAAGAAGCCGTCCGTGCCATAGGTCATCGCCGAAAGGATCTGTGTCACCCGCAGCTTTGCTGCCTCGTCGTCGGGGCCGGCGGGGCCGTAAACCTCGAAAAATGCTGTCTCCGCAATATTGATATAATTCTTTAATTCCGCCTCCTTTGCCGTCAGTAGTTCTCTTTTTAATGAGAGTAGCTCCTGCTCGGAAAGTTGCCGCGTCTGGTTTTGCACCAGCAGGAAAATGGCCGCCACCGCAAGAACAAGAGGTACCGTCGCCACAAGGAAGACCTTCTGACGGTAAGATAAACGAATTAGTTCCAGAAACTTAGAGAGCAGCTTTAAGGTAACTCCGGATAATGTGGGCGACCGGGAAGCTATATCACGCCGGTTTTGCCGACGCCACATTAACCGAACAGATAGTCGAAAGTTCCAAATCGGTAAGTCAGGGGAAGTGGGTATTTGCAGATTTGATCGAATCCCCTAATGTCCGCGCATGGACTGGTTCCGGCAGATCGGAACCGCAAAGGGAGGATATCTATGGATCGTCGTAATTTTCTGAGGGCTACTGCCCTCGGAGGCTCTGCCGCTGTCGCAACATCACTGGCATCGCCGTCGCTGGCACAGGGCCGCGAGAAACTGACAATGGTCACTGCATGGCCGCGTGGCCTCGCGGGCGTTTGGGACTCGGTCGAGCGCTTCGCCGGCAACGTCGTGGACATCACGGACGGCACGCTGGAAATCGACGTCAAGGCGTCGGGCGAACTCGTCGGTGGTCTGGAAGTCTTTGACGCGGTTTCCGCCGGTCAGGCCGACCTCTATCACGCCGCGGACTACTACTTCATCGGCCAGCATCCGGCGCTTGCGTTTTTCACAACCGTTCCGTTCGGCATGACTGCTCCGGAATTCATGATCTGGTACTACGCCAACGGCGGTGTGCAACTGCATCACGAACTGGGCGAACTGTTCAACATGAAGCATTTCGTGGCGGGTCAGACAGGCGGTCAGGGCGGCGGCTGGTTCCGTAAGGAAATCAAGACTGCGGAGGATTTCCAGGGCCTGAAATTCCGCATGCCGGGTCTCGGCGGTCAGACCGTGGCCAAGCTGGGCGCATCGGTGCAAACGCTTCCGGCCAGCGAGATCTATCAGGCGCTGTCCACAGGCGCGATTGACGGCACCGAATGGATCGGCCCGTGGTCGGACGAGAAGCTCGGCTTGCAGGAAGTGTGTGACCATTACTATCCGGCCGGTTTCCACGAGCCGGGCGCGGCGCTGTCTGTCGCTGTCAACCTCGACAAGTTCAACGGCTTGTCCAAGGCGCACCAACGCGCCATCGAAGTTTCGGCGGCGGATGCGCACCAGTTCAACTATGCGGTCTTCAACGCCAATAACGGCCCTGCGCTGCAGCGTCTGATCAACGGCGGCACACAGACGCATGTATTCTCGGACGACGTCTGGGATGCCTATGGTGCGGCTGCGGCCGAAGTTCTCGACGGTTCGATGGATGACGAGATTTTCGCCAAGATCCGGAACTCGGCCGAGGCATCCATGACTGCGTCGGCAGGCTGGATTTCGAAATCCGACGCCGTTTACGTGGCTCAGCGTACGCGGATCTTCGGCTAGACCGAGACCAATGCAAGCAATGGGCCGCCGCGAGCGGCCCATTTTTAGGGGGGAACCCGATGCTGGACGCGATTATCTGGCTAGTCAGCCGAATTGGGCTGGGCTTCTACGACTTCGCTTATGCCCTGTCCCACCCGCAAGAGTGGTTGGCGTGGGGCGACCGGACGGTTCTGGTCAAGTTCATTTTCTACGGCGCGTCGCAGCAGCTGTTTTTCGTGGTCTTCGATTTCTTTCTCGTGATCCTGCTTGTCGGCCTCTGGAAGCGCCGTTTCCTCTGGGGCGTCGTGCGCGGAATCGAGGCGTTCGGCAACACGACCGGACGGGTCGCCGCCTGGGCCGGTCTGATCATGGTGTTGCAGCAAATCGTCATCATTTTTCAACAGCGTATATTCCTCGTTTCCGAGCTTTCGTTCGGTTTCGGGTCGAGTTTCACGCGCGATCTCGGGTGGTATGCGGACGAACTGAAGCTTTATAACTCGATGATCGTGGCGCTGTGTTGCGCCTATACGTTCATTCAGGGCGGGCATGTCCGGGTCGATCTGTTCTATGCGGGCGCGCGGCGCAGCACCAAAAAGATCGCCGACATGCTCGGGTCGCTGGTCTTTATCCTGCCGGTCATGACGCTGATCTGGATGTACGGCTGGTTTTTCATGTGGCGGCATCTGGTGACGCCCAAGATTTCGGCCACGGACAGGCTCGAACTGCTGGAACGCAAGGCGCGCCTGATCAAATGGAACGTCGAGACCATCAGCTTTTCACCGAGCGGTTTTGACGGCTATTTCCTGTTCAAGATTCTTCTGGTGGCTTTTGCCGGAATGATGTTCCTTCAGGCGGTCGGGTATTTCTACCGCAACCTGCTGGAGCTTATCGAGGGTCCGGAAGCGGACGGCAAATATCACGACCAAGACCAACTCGGCGATGAACTGGCCGAGACCGTCGCAAATATTCACTAGGGGACAGGTAAATGCTTTTTGGACTAGACGGCGTCGAAGTCGCGATGATCATCGTATTCGCCAGCCTGTTCGCCGGGATTATGTCGGGTTTTCCCGTGGCTTTCTCCATCGGCGGCGCGGCGGTCATCTCTTTCGGCATACTGGCCATGCTGGACAGCAGCGGCGCCCTGACGAAAGAGGTCATCGACACGTCCAGCGCCGCCTACAACGCGCTGCGGGACAGTGGCGTTTCACCTTATGAGATATCGCATTTCAAATATCCTGACCTGCCGGTTCTGGTCGAACCGCTGTTCGACGGCGGCTGGCAGGTGGCGATGGACCGGAACCTGTCCTTCATCGTGAACCGCATGAACGAGCGCGTCCTGGCCGGACAGTCCATCGAGACGCTGCTGGCGGTTCTGATGTTCGTTATGATGGGGATCACACTGGAGCGTTCGAAGATCGCCAACGACCTGCTGAC
>JBFIHV010000120.1:0-7359 GCA_041601595.1 Amylibacter sp.
ACCTCGATGGCCTTTTGCTGCAACGGCGTCAGGCTGTTGTAGACATCGCCGTTCAGATAGAGGTCGGCGTTCACGACAACCTGGTGCAGACCCTGCAGGTAGTAGTGCTTCAGCACTTTCTGGAAACCGAAGATGCTGTCAGGCTTCGGACAGCACCACTCGGCGGCGTCGATCGTGCCTTTTTCCAGCGCCGGCAGGATGTCACCGCCGCCCATTGCAACCGAGGCGACCCCGATGTCCTTGTAGGTCTGGCCCGGAATGCCCGGAGGCGTCCGGAAGCGGTATTTCTGGAAGTCGGCCATGGAGTTGATCGGCTCCTTGAACCAGCCGAGCGCCTCGGGTCCGACCGGCTGCAGCATGAAGCCCTTGATGTTCATTCCCATCTCGCCCCACAGGCGGTCATACAGCTCCTTGCCGCCGCCGTACTGGAACCAGCTCAGGAATGCGATGTTGTCGATACCCACACCGGCACCGGCCACGGGCGAGCCGAACAGCATGGCCGCCGGATGCTTGCCCGACCAGTAGTGCGTCCAGGCAAAGCCGCCGTCGATCAGGCCGGTGTCGACCGCATCGAGCGTCTCGCTGACGCCGACGACGGAGCCCGCGGGCAGGATCTCGAATTTGACTTCGCCGTCTGTCAACGCCTCCACGTCATTGGCGAAATCCTGCAGCATGAACACCTCGTCGGCGTTCGAGGGCAGCACGGATTGTACGCGTATGGTCACCTCGGCCAGTGCAGCTCCGGAAACCATTGACAGGACGGCGGCAGCAGCCGTTGCGCCCGTCGCAAGTCTTTTGAAATTGAACATAGGTTCCTCCCTAACATAAGCCTTCTGTGATATCTTACCGGACGGCGAAGGCGTTTTGGTCCGGCCTTGGTTTCAACATTTCTGCAATGCTCTGTGCCTCGAATATGTTGATTTCGGTTTGATCGGTCAGGCTCCTCCCGGACTGGCGAGGGCCGCCACTTCGGGCCAGCCGTCGTGCAGCATGGCCGCCGCCAGATATACGAGAAACAGCAGGCCGAGCCAGCTGAGCCAAGTGTATTTCGCCATGACCTTCATGATCATCGTCGCAAAGAACGCCATGAACGCAATGGCCAGCGCCAGCCCCATGATCAGCAGCGCCGTGTTGTCGCGTGCGATGGCCGCCACCGCCACGACGTTGTCGATGGACATCGACACGTCGGCGATGGTGATCGTCACCATGGCGTTCCACATCTGCTTGCGGGGCGAGCCCTGGTAACCGGGCTGTTCCAGCGCCTCTTCCGCGGTTTCCGCCAGGTTGTAGCGGATCTCGTTGAAGAACCGCCAGCACACCCATGCCAGAAGCAGGCCGCCGATGAACAGGATGCCCGGCACCGCCAGCAGGTAGGTGGCGATCGCGGCGAAGAATATCCGCAGGCCGGCGGCCAGCGCCATACCCATGAAAATTGCTTTGCGGCGGAGTTCGGGCGACAGGGCTGCCGCCGCCATCCCGATCACCAGCGCGTTGTCGCCCGACAGGATGATGTCTGCGAACACGATCTGCAGGATATCGAAAGTATGCTCGAACATCAGACGGCATCCTCCAGGATCAGGTCGGAAGCCTTTTCGCCGATCATGATTGTCGGCGCGTTGGTATTGCCCGAGGTGATCGTCGGCATGATCGAGGCATCCGCGACCCGCAGGCCGACCACTCCGTGCACGCGTAGCCGGTGATCGACAACTGCCATCGGATCATTGCCCATCTTGCAGGTTCCCGTCGGGTGATAAATCGTGACAGAAGTGTTTCTGGCCCATTCCAGCGTAGCCGCCTCGTCGTCGAAAGCAACTTTTTTTCCGGGTTCGTATTCTTCGGTGACATGCGCCTTCAGCGGCTGGAACTGCGCGATCCGCCGCGCGATCTGGATGCCCTTGACGATGGTCCGCTGATCGGTGGCCGTCGCGAGGTAGTTCGGCACGATCCAGGGGTGGTCGTTCATGTCGGCCGAAGCCAGTTGCAGATAGCCGGTGCTCTCGGGCCGCAGTTGCAGGACCGAAGCCGTAAAGGCGGAAAACGGATGCGTGCCTTCGGCGGGGCTCTTGGCGCTGAACGGCTGGATGTGGAACTGGATGTCCGGCGTTTCGAGGTCCGGCGAGGTTTTCAGGAAACCGGTGCCAAGGCTTGCGGCCATCGTCATCGGGCCGGTCTGCTTCAGAATATATTGCAGACCGATCATGGCCTGCTTGAACAGGCTGTTCACCTCGATGTTGATGGTCGAAAGGTCGGTCTTGAAGACCGGTCTCGCCTGAAGGTGATCCTGAAGGTTCCGGCCTACGCCCGGCAGGTTCCGGCGGACCTCGATCCCCTTGTCCTGCAAATGGGCGCCGTCACCGATCCCCGACAGCATCAGGATTTGCGGCGAGCCGATGGCGCCCGCCGACAGGATCACCTCTCTCGCCGCAGCGATCTGCATCCGCTGTCCTGCGCGGACCGCCACCAGACCGGTGACTTTGCCCTCGGCGATCAGCAGCTTCTCGACCTGCGCTCCGGTTATGATCGACAGGTTCCTGCGGTTTTTCGCGGGCCGCAGATAGGCCACCGCGGAACTGCACCGCCGACCCTTGTCGAGCGTCAACTGGAAATAGCCGACCCCTTCCTGATCCTCGGCGTTGTAATCGGGGTTCTTCCTGTAGCCGGCCTGCACGGCGGCCTCTATCCACAGGTCCACGACCTCGCGGTGCAGCCGTGTCGGCGACACGGACAGCGGGCCGTCCTTGCCCCGCAGCGGGCTGCCGGACGCGCCCTTCCAGTTTTCCGAGCGCTTGAAATAGGGCAGAACGTCCTGCCAGCCCCACCCCGTGTTGCCCAGCTGCCGCCAGTGGTCGAAATCCTGCGGCTGCCCGCGGACATAGAGCAGCCCGTTGATCGAACTGGACCCGCCCAGAACCCTGCCGCGCGGCCAGGGAATGGAGCGCTGGTTCAGTCCGGCATCCGGCTGCGTCCGGTAGCGCCAGTCGGTTTTCGGATTGTCCATGGTCTTGAAATAGCCGACCGGAACATGGATCCAGGGATTGCTGTCCCTGCCGCCGGCCTCCAGCAGCGCCACCCGGTAGCGGCCGCAGGCGGACAGGCGATTCGCAATCGCGCATCCGGCCGATCCCGCTCCAACAATGACAAAATCAAATTCCAAATAAACCCCTATTGTGCAATTATTGAGACTTTAGGTCTTGTTTTTCGGTAATATCTGTATAATCTAAAAATCTCGCATGTCAAAGATTGTATTTCGATTTGGAAACAGACGACCGCATACCGACGAATCTGAGAACGCTCCTGATCCTCGAGGCGCTGGGCCAGAGCGACGAGCCGATGTCACCGACAGAGATCAACAGCCGGATCGGCCTGCCCAAGCAGACCATCCACAGGCTGTGTTCTACGCTGGAAAACGAGGGGTTCCTGACCCGCACGGCGGATGGCAAGAAACTGCGCCCGGCGCGGCGGTCGGCGCTGCTTGGCGCGGGGCTCTTGCACAGTTCGCGCGTCCACATCGCCCGGCACCAGGTTCTGATGGATGTCGCGCGCGAGGTGAAGGAGACGGTCAATTTCGTCATCCCGCAGCCGACCGGAATGAAATATCTCGACCGGGTCGATACCGACTGGCCGCTCCGCATCCTGCTGCCGATCGGAACCAACGTGCCGTTCCACTGCACGGCCAGCGGCAAGGTCTTCATGGCCAGCATGTCGCCGAAGCCGCGCAAGGCCTTTGTTGCGGGGCTGACCCTGAACCGCCTGACACCGCGCACCCACACCAGCCCCGAAACCCTGCTGGAGGACCTCAAGGAAATCCGGAAACGCGGCTACGCGCTGGATGACGAGGAATTCATGGAGGACATGGTCGCCATCGCCGTTCCCGTCAGCGACACCGAAGGCCGCTTTGTCGGCGCGCTGGCCTTTCACGGACCCTGCCAGAGGCTGACGCTGCAGGACGCCATCGCGAAGAAGGATTTTCTGATCGCAAGCGCCGCGAAACTGACCGCGGCACTGTTCCCCTAGCCTGAACCGGCGGCGTCCTTGCGCTTCTGGCGGGCCGAATTCGAATTTTTCGAGCCCGATAGTCTTGCCCCGTGCTAGAGGTAATACCGGGCATCGAAGAGAGCACACCACAGGCAGGGAGCACGATATGGCCAAGGCCGCAGAAAACATGATCGCGGACAGCGGGCTTGCCCCGTTCTTCATGGTGTCGAACGCCGACGCGGTCGGGATCGATGCGCCCGCAGACCGCAAGGGCGATGCGCTGCGCACCTGGGTCCGGTCGCTGTCGGGTTTTCAGAAAGAGGCGCTGGTGCGCTCGGCCCGGACCGGCCTGACATGGCGTCTGGTCAGCGACGAGGGCGCCTATCTGAACGGGTTTGACGCCGCGCCCTGTCCGTTGGCCTTTCTGTCGACGGGCATGGTCGCCAGCTACATGAACGAGATTGTGGCGCTGGCCGGAGCGCAGGGCGTCGAGATGCGCAGGCTGCGGCTGATCCAGGACAATTTCTACACGATGAAGGGCTCCATGGCGAAACGCACCATGATCGGCGGCGCCGAGCCGGTGCAGTAGCAGGTGGAGGTGGACTGCGATCTGGACGACGGCGCCCTGCATGGCCTGCTGATGGATGCGATCCACGCCTCGCCGCTGAACGGGCTGATGCGCGGCAGGAAGGAGAGCCTGTTCAAGCTTGCGAAGGGCGGCGCGGAACTGCCGACCGGCAGGGTGGCCGAACTGGAAGCACCGCTGTTTCCCGATCCCCGGGACCGGTTTGCGGTCGCCAGACCCGAAGCCAGTGCTTTGGCTCTGGTACAGCCAGTCGGCAAGACGCCGAAAAAGGACGTTGCCCTTGGAACCGCCGCACCGGCATCCTCGCTCGCCGACGAGCAGGACCGGCGCCTGAACATCGGCGCGATCGCGACAATGCGCGCCGACGGCATCAAGGAGATCCGGCAGATGACCTATTCGCCGCACGGCACGTCTTTCCGGTTCCTCAGCGAAGAGGCCCCGGCCAACGGCGGTCAGGGCCGCGCGCCGGACGCCAACACCTATATCAGCGCCGGGATTGCGTTGTGCTTCATGACCCAGTTCGGGCGGTTCGTGTCGATGCAGAAACTGCACATGCCGGATTACCGCATCGTGCAGGACACGCATTTCAGCCTCGGCGGCGCCTCGGGCGGCACCGGCAAGGCGGGCGACGCCGATCCGGTCGAGACCCATGTCTATCTGGACACGACCGAGAGCGACGCCGTCGCGCAGGAAATGCTGGATATCAGCGAGCAGACATGCTTTCTGCACGCCTTCTGCCGCACCGACCTGAAAACAAGGCTCAAGGTTGTGCGCCTGTGAAGAGAGGCCGATCAGCGCAGGCGCGGATATGAACCCGGACCCTCACCCGACCCAAGGGCCGGGAAAGGGTGTCCTCAAGCGGGTCCGAGCCGGAGCGGCTCAGATGCTGCGGGTCCGCCAGCTTTCGGCATAGCTTTCGCGCGCATCCGCCGAATAGGGCACTTTCGAGACCCGAACACGGATCTCGGTCTGGACATGCGGCTCGACGGTGGTTTTCGCGGTGCCGCCGTTCTCTTCGCCCCAGATCATGGTCAGGATGTCGTTCTCGTTGATGCCGGGATCGACGAAGCCCAGCGACAGGTTGGCGCGCTCGTTGTAGGAATAACCCGAAAACATCGAGACGCCGACCATCTTGTCGCCCATCATAACCTTGTCGGCACTGGTGGACGCATAGTTCGACAGCGGCAGGTCGATGGTCTTGTAGTTCGGGCTGCCCGGTGTCAGGTGCGAGGCATGGACCTTGACCACATCCTCGGCGTTCCATTCGAACGTGACCTTGCGGCGGTGCGGCTGGTCCTTCATCTTCTCCAGCGCCTCGCGGCCAATGAAGTCGTGGTCGTATTTTATGTAGATGCCGTAGCCCAGTTCGAACGGCGTGCAGTAGTAATCCTCGATATTGTCGGACACGTAGGAACCGCCGATGGAGCCCGACGCCTCGTAGCTGTTGGCGGGCAGCCATTTGCGGTAGGCGGCCTCGATCTTGCCGCCGGTGTAGATGGCGGGCAGGGGCGACGGAATCCAGCCCGACTCCAGCGTGTTGGTGGCATAGGCGCGGCTGCCGACCTGTGTCAGGCCGAGGTCCTTGCCGGCCTCCAGAATGCGCTGGCGGATCTCGTCGCCCTCTTCATAGGGGCCCCAGAGCTCCAGTCCCGGAACGCCCGCCATGCCGTGGCGCAGGACCTTGACGCGGCGGTTGCCGACGTTGATCCGGTCCATGTGGAAGAATTTGACATCCGGCACCGGACCGCCGTTGAGGCGATTCAGGATTTCAGGCGCGTTGGGTCCCTGAACCTGATAGCGGTAATGGCGGCGCGTCACCGGCTTGCCCATCGGGCGCGGCGGCGAACGGTCGTCGCGGCCGATGACCACGTCATAGCCGCCGGTTTCCGCGTGGAACTGCACCCAGGTGATGGTCGGCGCGCGACCGACGAGGTTGTAGCGGTTGGTGTCCTCGTGAAACGCGATCACGTCGCCGATGACATGGCCGGAGGAACTGACCGGCACGAAATGCTTGGCGCGGCCGACGGGGAAGTTCTCGAAAGAGTTGATCGCCAGATAGGACAGCAGTTTTTTCGCGTCCGGACCCTCGACCAGCAGTTCGGCCATGTGGTGCGACTGGTCGAACAGCACGGCGGATTCGCGCCAAGCGCGCTGTTCGTCGCGCCAGTTGGTGAATTCCGGCGCGACGACCGGATAGACATAGGCGCCGATCTGCGAATTGCGCAGATGGTTGACGACGTTGCCCGCGGAATCGAGCACATCCTGCAGATTTTTCGGTGACATTTCATTTCCTCCAAAAGTGGGTTTCAGGCCGGCTCAACCGGCGACAAGGGACAGGCCGGGGAGCTTCTTGATCAGCTTCCGGTCATGGGTCATGACGTATTCGATATTCTTGCGGGCCAGCCGCGCATGCTCGCGGGCGATGAATTCCGCGCGCGCGCCCTCGCGTCTTTCGATCGCGTCGAGCATGTCGCGATGCTGCCCCTGCGCCCCGATCAGCGAGGTGCGGAATTCGAGGATGTCCGATTGCACATCCAGAAAGGCGCTGGGCGAGGCAAAAGGCAGATTGGTCGCGCGCTCGACTTCGCGGCGGATCGTTTCGCTGCCCGCCAGACCCGCCAGACAGTCGTGAAACTCCGAGTTCAGTTCCGCATAGGCTTCGAAATCCATCGAGGCCGCGCCCGCCTCGATCACCCTGTCGAGCGCCCCGACGATTTCACGCATCCGCGCGAGCAGCGCCTCGTCGGCCCCGCGTTCGGCGGCCAGCCGTGCCGCGGTGCCTTCCAGCACGCCGCGCA
>JBFIHV010000121.1:0-7340 GCA_041601595.1 Amylibacter sp.
CGGGAATTGGCTGGAAAATATGAGAATTATCATTTCATTGGTAACAAATTGGTTGCGATTGGTAGGATTTTCATTATCGTGTCGGCGTGCCCTGACACAATGACCCACTTATTTGCCATGGAGATTAATATGACCAATTTTGTGATAGCGAAGCCGCCGGTCGTGGCGATCCCGGTCGTCGGGAGCGATGCAAGCTTCCCTGTCCGGCGCGTTTACTGCATCGGACGGAACTATGCGGCACATGCTATCGAGATGGGCCACGATCCCGATCGTGAGCCGCCATTCTTTTTCCAGAAGAACCCGAACAACCTCGATAATTCGGGCGAGTTTCCTTATCCGCCGCATTCCTCCGATGTTCACCACGAGGTGGAACTGTCCGTGATGCTGAAGTCCGGCGGAACGAATATTCCGGTCGAAGAGGCGCTCGACCATGTCTACGGCTATGCGCTGTCCCTGGACATGACGCGCCGCGATCTGCAGGGCGAAATGAAGAAAATGGGCCGTCCCTGGGAAATCGGGAAAGCTTTCGAGCGTTCGGCGCCGGTCGGGCCGGTTCACCCGGCGTCCGATGTCGGTCATCTGGACCAGGGCTCCATCACGCTGAAGGTGAACGGCGAACTGCGCCAGCAGGGCGACCTGAACCAGATGATCTGGAAGGTTCCGGAAATGATCTCTTATCTGTCGGAATATTTCGAACTTGCCGCCGGCGACGTCATCATGTCGGGCACGCCGTCCGGCGTCGGTCCTGTCGTCAAGGGCGAAACCATGGAAATGGAAGTAGAGGGCATTGGCAGCATGACCGTCGCGGTCATCTGAACCGGTATTGGAGGCAGCCATTTTACGCGAAGCCAAATCACCGCGACGTCAAGGGAGCATGCTGTGACGTCTCGTGCCGCAATATCCCGGGAAGGCGTACTGCCTTCCCGACTGGACCTGAGTTTCGCGACTTGGGACCACGACAGGGTCATGGCCTTGCATGACGGGCGGGTGCAGGTTCCCGGGGTGAAGCTGGAAAGCGTCATTCAGCCCACGTCGAAACTGTTCCCGCTCGCTGTTCAGAAAGCGGAATATGACATCACCGAGATGTCGATCTCCAGCTATATACTCCAGGTTGCACGCGGCGAGGGCGAATACGTCGCGCTGCCCGCCTTCGTCAGCCGCGCCTTCCGCCACGCGGGATTTTTCGCGCGCGCCGGATCGGGCATCACTTCGCCCGCCGATTTCGCCGGCAAGAAGATCGGCGTGCCGGAATACCAGATGACGGCGGCGCTCTGGATGCGTGGAATACTGCACGACGAATACGGGGTGGATGCCGCCGGTATCCACTGGCGCACAGGCGCTCTGGATGCGGGCGTGCGCCGCGAGAGATTGCAGCTGGATTTGCCGGAGGGCATGCAGGTCGAGCCGATCGAGGACGGCCAGACGTTGCAGCAACTGCTGCTGGACGGAGAGATAGACGGGCTGCTGGCGCCCAAGCCGCCGCAGAATTTCCTCGACGGCGATCCGTCTCTGGTCCGGTTGTTTCCCGATTTCGAAACCGCCGAGCAGGACTATTACAGTCGCACCGGATTCTTCCCGATCATGCATCTGATCGGTGTGAAAAAGAGCATATGCGAAGAGCATCCATGGCTGCCGAAAGCGCTCTTCCAGGGTCTGGTCGAGGCGCGGGACATGGCGCTCCAGCGTCTGCGCGATGTCTGGCTGGGCAATGCGAACCGCCTGTCGCTGCCCTGGCTGGGGGCGAACATGGAACGAACGCTGGCTTGTCTGGGGCCGGATTACTGGAGCTATGGCTTCGGGGCGAACCGGGCTGAGCTCGACGCCGTGTGCCGCTATTCGGTGGAGCAGTTCCTTGCGCCGCGGCGGGTCGATCCGCGCGATCTTTTCCACCCGTCGCTGCTGGATAGTTGATATGACGATGGACTTGCTACACGCCGGATTGGGATGGCCAGTTGCACTGGCCCTGATCGCCGTGAGTTTCATCAGCTCGCTGATCACCGCCGGCTTCGGCATCGGCGGCGGCGCCGTGATGCTGGCCGTTCTGGCGACGTTGCTGCCGGCGCCCGCGATCATCCCGGTGCACGGCCTCGTGCAACTGGGCTCGAACGCCGGGCGGACCGCCATCTTCCTGCGCCATATCCATCTGGACATTGTCCTGCCGTTTTTCATCGGCGCGCTGATCGGGATCGCCCTGGGCGGCGCATTCGTCATTCAGCTGGACGCCGGGGTCCTGCAGATCGGTGTGGGCCTGTTCGTCCTGTGGTCGATCCTGTTCCGCCCGCCGGCTTTCATGCGCAGATCGTCCGCGGTGGCGGGCGGGTTCTCGAGTTTTCTCACGATGTTTTTCGGCGGGACCGGCCCGTTTGTGGCATCCTACGTAAAGACATTGGAACTGGACCGTTTGAAACATGTCGCGACGCATGCGACATTGATGACGATCCAGCACCTTCTAAAAACGATCGCTTTCGGGTTCCTGGGGTTCGCCTTTTCCAATTGGGCGTGGTTCGTGGCCCTTCTGATCGGTTTCGGTTTTCTCGGCACCGTGGTCGGGCGCCGGGTCTTGATGCGGATTGACGAAAAGCGGTTCAAGATCGCCCTGAACGCAATCCTGACGGTACTTGCCCTCAGGCTGATCTACGCGGGAGGCGTGGATCTCTGGTTTGGAGGGACAGTGGCCAGCGGGTGACCGCTGAATCTCAGATAACACGCCGGGAAACGCGCAGACCGGCGGAGACAAGAAGACTAGTGCGCATGAAAAGTGGAGGAACACATGAATAAATTTTCAACTATGGATCGTCGCCTATTCCTGAGGACGACTGCGGCAGCAACGGCCATGACGCTTGCGGCCCCGGGCATCGCCCGCGCGCAGGCCTTTCCGGAGCGCAACATCAACGTGATCATCCCGACCGCCGAAGGCGGCGGCGCGGACCGTAACTTCCGCGCGTTCACCAGCGTCTGGAAAGAGAAGCTCGGAACCGAATTCGAGCCAGGCTATTACCCGGGCGCTTCCGGGCGCGTCGGATACGAAGTCTACATGGGCAAGAGCGAACCCGACTGCTACAACCTGATCTTCGGGAACATGGGTCCGGAAGTCCTGAACTGGGCAATGCAGAAACCGACCTTCGACATCAACGACTACTTCTATTTCGGTCGCGTCGATACGGACCCGTGCTGCTTGTTCGTGGGCGCGGAAAGCCCTCTGCAAACGATGGACGACATCATTTCCGAAGGCAAGAAACGCCGTCTGACGGTCGGCACCAGCCGCATGGCGCATCCGGCCTCGATCGGCCTTTTGGCGCTGGGCGAAAAAATCGGCGTAGACTTCAACCTCATCCCGCTTCAGGGCGGCAAGGGTACGATCGCAGGCGCCGTGACGGGCGAGGTCGATTTCTCGGTTCTGACATCGGGTTCGGTGATCGCGGCCGGCAAGTCGGTCAAGACTTTGGTGGTATTCGGCAAGAACAGGGTGGGCGAGGCGCTGAACAACGCGCCGGACATCAATGATGCTTACGGCATGGACCTGCCGGAGATGCTGTCTGCCCGTGCGGTCGGCATCCACAGGAAGGCAGCCGAAGACTACCCCGAGCGTTTCGAGGTTCTGAACCGGACGTTCAAAGAGACCTTCGACGATCCAAGACTGCTCGAAGCCTACATAGCCGACAAAGGCACGCCGGAATACCTGAACTACGGCGGCGTCGAAGAATGCGCGGCATTCGTGAAGGCGATTCTCGAACTGGGCGAACGGTACAAACCGCTTCTCAGCGGCGCTTGAACAGCCGCGGGCCGGCGGGTCACCCCCGCCGGTCCGGACCCAACGATGTATGCAAACGCAAACAGGAAACCTTGAAAATGCGTCCAACCAACAACGAACCACCCCGTATGCAAGGGAGCGAGCTGGTCATCCCCGTTCTGGCTGTCGCTTTTACGCTGTATTTCTTTTCCACCATCTGGAATTCCCCCTGGACCGCGAAAGTCAGCGCCTTCATGGTCGGCGGCATTTTGTTGACGGTCTGTGCGCTCTTTTTTCTCAGGTTTGCAATTACCTATTCGAAAGGGCATGCGAACCTGTCGCTCGGGAGCCTTTTCTCGCGCGAAGACATTTCCTCGGGGCGGCTGGGACTGGTGGTCACGACGGTGGCCTATTGTATCCTGATCGGCCAATTGGGCTTCACGCTCACCACGTTCCTGTTCCTCGCAGCCAGCATGTTAATTCTCGGCAGAGGCAATCGGCCGGTTCTGATCATCTTGTCGTCCGCCGTCATATCGCTGTGCGGCTGGGCGCTGTTCATCTGGGCATTTGACACCCGTTTTCCCCGCGGATGGTTTGAAACGACAATGAAGGCGGTACTTTCCAATGGCTGACTCTGCAAGCATTCTGTTGACGGTCTTCTTCGAGACCATGAGCTACTGGTGGATCATCATTCCCTCGATCTTTCTCGGTCTGATCGTGGGCGGCATTCCCGGCTTCAGCGCCGCGAACACGATCATCATCCTGATGCCGCTGACCCTTTCGATGAATCTGGAGGCCGGTCTGATCTTCATGGTCTCGCTCTATTGCGCCGCGCGCATGGGCGCAGGCATTCCGGCCATTCTTGTCAACATTCCCGGAACCGCGGGCGCGGCGGCCACCCCGCTGGACGGGTATCCGATGACGAAGGCCGGCCGCGGCCAGCAGGCGCTGTCGATTACCTTCGTGGCGTCGTCGCTGGGCGGGCTTCTGACCACAGTGATCGCCCTGGCGACGATGCCGATCCTGGCGCGCGTCGGTTTCTACATGCATTCGGTCGAAATGATCGTCGTGATGCTGTTCGGCATTTCCCTGATCGCCTCGATTGCGGCGCAGGACATGCTGAAAGGCCTGATCGCCGGGTTCCTCGGGCTGATGATCGGCTCGATCGGCACGGATGTCGTTTACGCGACGCCGCGCGGAACCTTCGGGTTTCTGGAACTGTATGACGGCGTTCCCCTGATCCCGGCGCTGGTCGGCCTGTTCGCGGTTTCCGAGGCCTTCGTGATCATCGAGAAGCGCCTGATCATCACGAAAGAAGCGCAAGCGGCGATGGCCTCGCCAAGCTGGCACGCCACGTTCGAAGGCGTGCAGATCGCGCTTTCCCGCTGGTGGCACATCGTCTGGACAAGCCTTATCGGGCTGGTCATCGGCGTCATTCCCGGCGCCGGCGCGTCGATTGCGAGCTTCGTGGCCTATCAGCAATCGCGCTCTTTCTCGAAAACGCCGGAACTTTACGGAACCGGCCATCCCGAGGGCCTGATCGCGCCGGAAAGCGCCAATAACGGCGTGACATCCGGTACGTTGGTGCCGCTGCTCGTGCTCGGCATTCCCGGCGGCGCGACCGCCGCGATCATGCTGGTGGTTCTGCAGTTCCACGGCGTCAGCTTCGGCCCTTCGCTGTTCGAAGAGCAACCGAAGGTCGGTTACGGAATGTTCATGGCGATGTTCGTGTCCTACCTGTTCATGCTGTTCACCATCCTGCCGCTCAGCCGGTATATGAGCCGGGTCACGACGATCCCGACCATCTACCTTGCGCCGATGATCATCTCGTTCACGCTGGTGGGCGCCTTCGTGCCGCGGGAGTACATGTTCGACATGTACATGGCGCTGGCCTTCGGCGTGCTGGGCTATCTGGCGCGGCGGACCGGATACCATGTCGCGGCGATCCTGATCGGCGTCATCCTGGGCCCGCTTCTGGAAAAGTACTTCCTGTGGTCCCTGAAAAAATCGGACGGCGACATCATGGTGCTGTTCTCCTCAAACCTCGGCAATATTCTCTGGGTCGGTCTTGTACTGTCCCTGGCCTTGCCGATCATTCTGAAATGGCGCCGTGATCGCGCAAAACTGGTGACACAATGAAGCAAGAAATCGAGTATCAACTGGAACGCAATATCAAGCGCCTCGGCTACCTTGATATCCAAGGCGGCGGGCAGGTCACGGTGCAGGGCAACTATGTCTATGTCGGCCACATGAAACCGCCGATGGGCACCTCGATCATCGATGTGTCCGATCCGGCGGCCCCGCGGGTCTGCGCCCATGTTCCGCCGCCGGACGAATGGTCCCACACCCACAAGGTGCGGGTCTGCGGCGATATCATGATCACCAATGTCGAACAGGACCGCAGGCATTTTCTGCGCAAGGGCGACAAGATTGCCGGTCTGCGTGCGGAACTCGGACCCGATGCCAGCGACGCTGAAATCGCGGGCAGGCTGGGCGTCGCGGCGTCCGACATCCCTGTCCTGGAAGAGGCGCTGAAGCGCGGTTACAATAGCGGCGGGTTCCGGGTCTGGGACATTTCCGACAAGACTGCCCCGAAACTGCTGTCTTATGTCCGGACACATGGCTTCGGCGTGCATCGTTTCGACATGGACGAGAACTACGCCTACATCTCGACCGAGATGCCGGGATATATCGGAAACATACTTGTCGTCTATGACCTGTCCGATCCCTCCAACCCGACCGAGGTGACGCGCTGGCACATGGACGGCCAGCATCTGGCCGGCGGCGAAGTGCCGACATGGCAGGGCTACGGCGTGCGCCTGCACCACGCGATGCGCTGCGGCGACGAGCTTTGGGCGGCGGTCTGGCACGCGGGGTTCAAGGTTCTGGACGCGGGCGGGCTGAAATCCGGAACCGCGCCAAAGGTTCTGGGGTCCTACGCCTTTCCCGAGGCGATCCCCGAGCCGACGCACACGGTCATGCCCTTGGAGCAGCGGATCAACGGCCGCCGCTATGCCGTGGCGATCGACGAAGAGCACGATCATAAGCCGGGCCAGTTGCACGGGTTCCTTTGGGTTGTCGACGTGACCGACCTGAACAAGATGGAGCCTGTTGCGGCATGGGACCTCAGCGAGCGGGCCTGCCCCTATGTGGATCAGCCGGGCGTGCGTTTCGGCGCGCACCAGTACCGCGAGAAACTCGACAGCACGCTGATCTACGCGACCTGGTTTGCCGGCGGACTGCGGGTGATCGACCTCGCCAATCCGAAATTGCCGACCGAGGTCGCCCATTACATTCCGCCGCTCAGCCCGGACGGGCAAGCGCCCCAGTCCAATGACGTCGACGTCGATGACGCCGGCCGGATCTATCTGCTGGACCGCAACCGTGGCCTGGAAATTCTGGAGATGTCGCTGTGAGCACCAATACGGACCTTCTGCCCCCGAGCGTGGACCCAAACAAGAAAGCTCTCGGCATTCGCCGCGTGAGCGCCAGAAACGAGGCCTCGCCCCGCACGGTGCTGATGGTGCGGGATCATGTCCTGATCGCAGACGAGAAAGAGACCAACACCGGCCCGACGCCGCTTGAAATGGCGCTGGGCTCTCTGCTGGCC
>JBFIHV010000122.1:0-7307 GCA_041601595.1 Amylibacter sp.
TCGGCCAAGGATTTCTTCCCGCGCAGCGTCGACGTCAATTGCGCCTCCGCCGAAGGATCCAAGTATTGTTTTGCGACATTTTCCAAGTGCGATCTCGTATTCCGTGACTTGTAAAGAGGCCTTCTGATAATCACGCAAAAGGCCGGCCAGTGAATTCGCTCGATCTATAGGTTGATCGAACGCATCCAGCTTTTGCATTGCGACGTTCAACGCCGCTTTAAGTGAATCGTAAAGTTGTCTTGCCTGATCTACCCTGTTGATAAGATCGGCTTCTTCCCCGTTAGGATATTCGGTATTCATTCAGATGTAGCTCTCTGGAGGGGGACCCGAACGAGCAGAAACAAAAAAGCGACAGACCATCGGTCCATCGCTTGCCCACTTCTTCCAGCTTGAAACAAGTTATACTTTAGAGAGTTCGGTTTGTCAATCACTATCTCTCAGGTTGTACTCGATGCAGCGTACGCTGCTCGCTCACTCAGCCACAGCTTTGTTTTTCTCCGCCTCGATCCGCCGCCATTTGGCAACGTTTCTGTTATGCTCCGCAAGGGTTCTGGCAAAGACATGTCCGCCACTGCCGTCGGCAACAAAATACAGGTTATCCGACTCGGACGGATTCAGGGCCGCCTCGATGGACTCTTTCCCGGGATTTGCTATCGGCGTCGGCGGCAGGCCGGAAATCACATAGGTATTATAGGGCGTCTCTTTCGCCAGTTCGCTGCGCCGCAGTCCCCGGCCCAAAGTCTCCTTGCCGAGCGTCAGCCCGTAGATCACCGTCGGATCTGTCTGCAGTCGCATGCCCTTGTTCAAGCGATTCACGAACACCGCAGCGACATCTTTGCGCTCGGAACTGATTCCGGTTTCTTTTTCGATGATCGACGCCATGATCAGCGCTTCTTCCTTGGTCTTGTACGGCAAACCTTCCGCCCGGTTTTCCCAGGCCTCGTCCAGAATACGCTGCTGCTCCCGCATCATGCGGGCCAGAACGACCTCCACGGAATCCCCCCTGGAAATGGCATAGGTATTCGGCGCCAGCGATCCTTCTGCTGGAATGCTGACGGCCTCTCCGGCCAGTTCCTCGACGGATTGCAGTTTTTCGACAATCTGATAGCTGGACCAGCCCTCGGGAATCGTCACCTGATAATTGATCCCCTTGCCGGAAGATATCAAAGCGAGGACCTCTTCCATGGAAGCGCGCGCGGGGATCGCGTAGTCCCCGAATTTCAGATTGTCCTCCTGTCCCGTATACCGGGCCGCCAATCGGAAAATAAAGGGATTCGAGATCGCTCCGACTTCGGCCAGACGATCGGCGACATTCTGCAGGCGCTCGCCACGCTGAACCGAAAATTCGGTATCGGTCACCAACGGCCCCTGACCGCTGAACTCGCGTTTGCCCCAATAGACCAGACCGCCGAGCGCTATCAGCCCGACAATCAGAATGTTCAGGAAATTAGCTGCGAAATGCCGCGCCATGTATCAGCTGTCCACTTTACCCATGATCAGAGAGGCATTGGTACCGCCAAATCCGAAAGAATTCGAGAGGACAATGTTGATGTCCCGTTTTACGGCTGAATTTGGCGCAAGATCCAGATCGGTGTCGACCATCGGATTGTCCAGATTGATCGTGGGCGGCGCAATCTGGTCCCGAATGGCCAGCAGACAGAAGATAGCCTCGACCGCTCCGGCGGCCCCGAGCAGGTGACCGATAGAGGATTTCGTCGACGACATCGTCGCCTTGGCGGAATGCTCACCCAGCAACCGCGCAACCGCGCCAAGCTCGATCGTGTCGGCCATCGTAGAGGTGCCGTGCGCATTGATGTAGTCAATCGCCGACGGCTCCAATCCGGCACGTTTCAGCGCAGCCGACATGGACCGGAAACCGCCGTCCCCGTCCGCCGAAGGCGCCGTGATGTGATAAGCGTCGCCGGACAGGCCATACCCCAGAATCTCGCCATAAATCTTGGCGCCGCGCGCCTTTGCGTGCTCGTATTCCTCCAGAACGACCACGCCCGCGCCTTCACCCATGACAAACCCGTCGCGGTCCGCGTCATAGGGGCGGGAAGCCCTTGCGGGATCGTCCCGGCGCGCGGTGGAAAGCGCCTTGCAGGCGTTGAATCCGGCAATTCCGATCTCGCTGATCGGGCTTTCTGCGCCGCCTGCCACCATGACATCCGCATCGTCCAACATGATCAGACGCGCGGCATCGCCAATGGCATGCGCCCCGGTCGAGCAAGCGGTCACGACAGCGTGGTTCGGGCCTTTGAATCCGAAACGGATGGAGACCTGTCCGGACACCAGATTGATCAGCGCACCGGGAATGAAGAAAGGCGATACCCGGCGCGGCCCGCGTTCCTTCAGCAGCACGGCAGTCTCGGCAATGGACGTCAGGCCGCCGATTCCCGATCCGATGAGAACACCCGTACGCTCGCGGCTGGCTTCGTCCTCCGGCATCCATCCTGAATCATGCACGGCCTGCGTTGCCGCTGCCATGCCGTACAGGATAAATTCATCGACCTTCCGCTGCTCTTTCGGCTCCATCCAGTCATCGGGATTGAAAGTGCCGTCGGACCCGTCGCCTCGCGGGATTTCGCAGGCGTAATTTGTCGCCAGGTGATCGGCATCGAATTTCTTGATGGTTCCCGCGGCCGACTCGCCGCCAATCAGCCGCTTCCAGGTCTCCTCGACCCCGCAAGCCAGTGGTGTAACCATTCCCAAACCTGTGACTACGACACGCCGCATGTGAACCTCATTCTTGTTTCTGCCGAATTTCTACAGAGTCGCCGGGATCAGAGCAAGCAATCTCGAAATTATTCTCTGTTTCAGACGATCATTAGGCAAAGAAAAACGGTGCGGCCCACGAGGGATCGCACCGTTTTTCCAATAATTTAAGATCGCTCAGGAAGCTTCGGTGATGAACTTTACCGCGTCGCCAAACGATTGAATTGTTTCCGCTGCATCGTCAGGGATTTCGATGCCGAATTCTTCTTCGAAAGCCATTACCAGCTCTACTGTATCAAGGCTGTCTGCACCCAGATCATCAATGAAAGAAGCACTTTCAGTGACTTTGTCCTCATCTACACTCAGATGCTCGACTACGATTTTCTTTACGCGATCTGCTATGTCGCTCATAGTTTTTAGTCCTCTTTCTTTGTGGGGACAGCCCCGACCAATATTAGACTTGCACCCAAGGGCACAAACTCATGCCGCCGATTATGGCACAGCGACCGAAATGCGTCTACACTCCGGCCAAACTAGGGCGCGCTATATCACAAAGTTCAAACATGGCAAACGATTTCCGAAAAATCCGATACCGGAGCCCGAAACCCGCTCAGCGCCTAGATCATCACCATACCGCCGTTCACGTGCAACGTCTGGCCGGTGATGTAGCTTGCCTCTGCGCTGGCCAGAAAAGCGACCGCCGCCGCGATCTCGTGGCTGGACCCCATGCGGCCCATCGGAATGTTGCCGATCATCTTGTCTTTGACCTGTTCAGGCAGCTCCGCCGTCATCGCGGTTTCGATGAATCCCGGCGCAACACAGTTCGCGGTAATCCCGCGGGTCGCGATCTCCTGCGCATAGGATTTCGTCATCCCGATCATGCCCGCCTTGGACGCGGCATAGTTCACCTGTCCGGCATTGCCGGTGACGCCGACGATCGAGGTAATGTTTATGATCCGGCCCCAGCGCGCCTTCATCATCGGGCGCATGACGGACTTCATCAGATGCATCGTCGAGGTCAGGTTGACATCAATCACTTGCTGCCATTCCTCATCCGTCATCCGCATGAAAATATTGTCGCGGGTGATACCGGCATTGTTGACCAGAATATCCAGACCGCCCATGGCCTCGGACGCCTGACCGGCCAATGCCTTTACGGCTGCCACATCGCTCAGGTTGCACGGTGTCACGAATGCCCGCTCGCCCAGTTCCTCCGCCAGCGCCTTCAGCGGCCCTTCGCGCGTACCGGACAGCGCGACGGTTGCCCCTTGCCCATGCAGGCCCCGCGCAATTTCACCGCCGATGCCGCCCGAAGCACCCGTCACCAGAGCTTTTTTTCCTGTCAGATCAAACATTTGCCATTCCTATCTCAGTTCTTCTGCAACAGCCGCAACATCCGCCGCTGTGTTCACCGCCGCACAGGCAATATCGCGATTGATACGACGCACCATGCCGGACAGGGCCTTGCCTGCCCCGATTTCGTAAATACTGTCAACGCCGTTGGCCCCCATCCACAGAACGCTCTCGCGCCACCGGACGGAGCCCGTGACCTGCTCGACAAGCAATTTGCGAATAACCTCGGGGTCTGTGACGGCCTCTGCCAGAACATTGGCGACCAGCGGAACCGACGGAGCTTTGATCGCGACGTCAGCCAGCGCTTCCTTCATGCGGTCCGCGGCGGGCTGCATCAGCGCGCAATGGAAAGGCGCGGAAACTGGCAGCAGCAGGGCACGCTTTGCACCCCGTTCCGTTGCCAGTGCCACGGCGCGTTCAACAGCGCCCTTGTGGCCCGACACCACGACCTGTCCCGGATCGTTGTCATTCGCCGCCTGACATACTTCGTCGCCGGCGGCCTCTTTCGCGATTTCCGTTGCGGCGGCAAAATCCAGCCCCAACAACGCCGCCATCGCGCCCACGCCGACGGGAACCGCTTTTTGCATGGCCTCGCCGCGAATACGCAGCAACCGCGCCGTATCGGCCAGCGTGATCGCACCCACGGCGCACAGCGCGGAATATTCCCCCAGCGAATGCCCGGCGACAAAATCCGCCGCCGTCACATCGACGCCTTCGGACTTCAGCGCCGCCATCGCCGCCAGTGAAGTCGCCATCAGCGCCGGTTGCGCATTCTGCGTCAGCGTCAGCTCTGCGATGTCTCCTTCGAAAATCAGCGCCGACAGCTTTTCGCCAAGCGCCTCGTCCACGGCTTCAAAAACCTGCTTTGCGGCCGGATAGGCCTCTGCAAAATCCTTGCCCATTCCAATCGTCTGGGCGCCCTGCCCCGGAAAAACAAACGCTCGTGCCATAACTTCCCCCGTTATTGTCTCTTTTTCGGTCTACCTGCGCATTACATATCCGTCCAGCCCTTGCTTTTTCTTCGGTGCTTAGTATAAGCGCCACTTCTTCTGCAATTTTTTTAACGCGGATGCCTCTCGTACCCAGGCGCAGAAGACAAACCCGGGTTTTGAAGCACGCTGGAAAAGGTGAAACAATATGGCGCTCTACGAGCACGTATTCATCGCGCGTCAGGATCTGTCCAACGCGCAAGCCGAAAGCCTCATTGAGCATTTCGGCGCGATCCTGAAAGACAACGGCGGCGCCGTTCTCGATCAGGAATACTGGGGCCTGAAAACCATGGCCTACAAGATCAACAAGAACCGCAAGGGCCATTATTCTTTCCTGAAGACCGACGCGCCATCCGACGCGGTTCAGGAAATGGAACGCCTGATGCGTTTGCATGATGACGTGATGCGCGTGATGACCATCAAGGTCGACGCCCACGAAGAAGGCCCGTCCGTAGTCGTACAGGCAAAATCATACCGCGACGAAAAACGTCGTGATCGCTAAGGAGGACCTAAACCATGGCAAATAAACCATTTTTCCGTCGTCGCAAGTCCTGCCCTTTCTCTGGTGATGATGCGCCAAAGATCGATTACAAGGACGTGAAACTGTTGCAGCGTTACGTCTCCGAGCGTGGCAAGATTGTCCCATCCCGGATCACCGCCGTTTCCGCAAAGAAACAGCGCGAACTGGCGAAAGCAATCAAGCGCGCACGTTTTCTGGCACTTCTGCCCTACGCAGTTAAATAAGGAACCGACTCATGGACGTTATCCTGCTTGAACGCGTAGCCAAACTTGGCCAGATGGGCGATATCGTGTCCGTCAAACAAGGTTTTGCTCGCAACTTTCTTCTGCCGAAAGGCAAGGCTCTCCGCGCAAATGCCGAGAACATGAAACGCTTCGAAACTCAAAAGGCCCAGCTCGAGGCTCAAAACCTCGAAGCCAAGTCCGAGGCCGAAGCCGTCGCCAAGAAACTCGATGGACAGCAGTTCATCGTGATTCGCTCTGCGTCCGACTCCGGTGCGCTTTACGGCTCCGTCACCATCCGTGACGCGGCTGACGCCGCTACGGAAGCCGGTTTCACGCTCGACAAGAAACAGTGCATTCTGAACAAGCCGATCAAGGAACTGGGTATCCACGCGCTGACCGTCGTTCTGCACCCTGAAGTCGAGGTTACCATCGAACTCAACGTTGCACGTTCGAAAGACGAAGCTGAGTTGCAGGCTTCCGGCAAGAGCATTCAGGACCTCGCCGCAGAAGCAGACGCTGAAGCGGAATTCGAGATCGCTGAACTGTTTGACGATCTGGGTTCTGCTGCGACGGATGATCTGGACTACACAGACGAGTCCGTATCCGCTGCGTCAGAAGGCGAAGAAGAAGACAAATAGGCCCGACTCAGGCCCTTTGAGCTGTACCGGCAACTTTGAAATGCGCCGGCAGGGCTCTTGTTAATGAATAAGGCCTATCGCGAAACTCGCGATAGGCTTTTTCGATTCAACGCCCCTGCGCGGGGCCTTCGGCACGATAAGCTTTGCAGTTTTTGACCTCTCCCCTTATTGCTGGGGAACCGTCTGCCGAACCGGACCACGAAAACCGTGACCAAGGAAACTGATCGAGGACCCCATGGAAGACCCGATGAAGCCTGAAATCCACGACAGCATAAATGTCTTGGGCGAAGCCCTGAAGCCCTGCTCCAACAAGCCTTTGACGGGTTTTTTCCGCGACGGATGCTGCAATACCGGCCCCATCGACAGAGGCCGCCATACGGTATGCGTGCTGGTGACCGAGGACTTCCTCGAATTCTCCAAGTCCCGCGGCAACGACCTCAGCACGCCGATACCGGAATTCGGATTCGCGGGCCTGAAACCCGGCGACCGCTGGTGCCTCTGCGCGGACCGCTGGTCGGAAGCGGACGCGCTCGATATGGCTCCGAAAGTCGTTCTGGAATCCACGCACAAGAATACGCTGGAAACCATTCCGTTTGCGATCCTGCGCAAGAACGCCATCGACATGAATTGAAAGCGCGCTGCACGAAATTCGGCACGGACTCTTCCCGGCCCCGACGGATCGAGCCGGCCGGTTCTTACGTTTTGATACTCGGGCCTCGTCGCCTGCCGCCGAATTTGAGGCATCGGGGCTTCGGACCCACTCGGCAATGACGCCGACGCGGCCGCCCCGGGCGACAGATAAACGGCGGACCAGCCAACCCAGGCCGGATTTCCAGTAACCGCAAAGGCAAGAGATCCCTTGATTCAA
>JBFIHV010000123.1:0-7284 GCA_041601595.1 Amylibacter sp.
GACTTTCCGGACCAGTTCCTTCATATCGTACGGCAGGTTCGGGTTTTCGGGCACCAGCGTGTCCAGCGACGGCTCCGAGCGTTTCGGGTCGTCGAAGAACGGGCGCGCGGGCGGTTTCGCCCGGTTGTTCAGCGGCAGGAAGTCGAACAGGCGGCGGATTTCCATCAGCGCCTCGACATCGTTGTCAAAGGCGCCGTCGGCGACGGAGGAAACCGTGGTGTGGGTTTTCGCCCCGCCAAGCTCCTCTGCCGTTACAACCTCGTTTGTCACGGTTTTCACCACATCCGGCCCGGTCAGGAACATGTAGGAGGTATCGCGCACCATGAAGATGAAATCGGTCAGGGCCGGAGAATAGACCGCCCCGCCCGCGCAAGGCCCCATGATCACGCTGATCTGCGGCACAACGCCGGAGGCCAGAATATTGTTCTGGAACACATCCGTGTAGCCGGCCAGGGACGCCACGCCCTCTTGAATCCGCGCGCCGCCGGAATCGTTGATCCCGATCACCGGCGCGCCGTTCTTCATCGCCATTTCCTGGATCTTGCAGATCTTTTTCGCGTGCGTTTCCGAAAGCGACCCGCCGAAGACCGTGAAATCCTGACTGAAGACATAGACCATGCGGCCGTTGATCGTGCCCCAGCCGGTAATCACGCCGTCGCCCGGATAAACCGTGTCGCCCATGCCGAATTCCGTGCAGCGGTGGGTGACGAACATGTCGAACTCTTCGAACGATCCTTCGTCGAGCAAGGTGTTGATACGCTCGCGCGCGGTAAGCTTGCCCTTGGCATGCTGGGCCTCTATGCGGGCCTCTCCGCCGCCCAGACGCGCATGTGCGCGGCGGGCGCTGAGTTCTTCGATAACGTCTCGCACGATTGTTCCTCCCGGTAATGCTGCAACCTTACTCTAGAAACCTTTGCGGGAAAGTAAAATGTCGAATATTTGCAAAGTATTTTGCGAAGACAACCAACATAATGCAAATCTGCAAATTCATAATGACGCGGCGGCAACCGGCTGTCGGCGGACAAAGTATCATGTTCGGTATGGGCATTTATAAATAACCCTGTTAACGATACGCCGGTGGCGCGCAAGGCCACCATCCCACTCAGGAAAATTATCGTGCCAAGTTTATCGGCAGATGCCAAGACACCCATCGCCCGGCCACATATCGTGACGCTGGTCCTGATTGCCGCCATGTCCGCGGTTCCGATGAACATGTTCGTCGCGGCCCTGCCGGCCATGGCAAAGTATTACGACACCAGTTACGGCATCATGCAGCTGGCGATCACCGGCTATCTGTTCATGACCGGCATCACCCAGATGATCGCGGGCCCCCTGTCCGACCGGTTCGGCCGCCGGCCCGTCCTTCTGGGCGCCTTCGCGCTGTTTATCGCCGCCTCCATCGGGTGCGCGCTGGCGCCGAGCATCGAGGTCTTCCTGTTCTTCCGCGGCGTGCAGGCGGTCAGCGCTTCGGGCGTCGCCCTGTCCCGCACCATAGCGCGGGACATGGTCGGCTCCGCGCGCGCGGCGTCGCTGATCGGCTATGTCACGATGGGAATGGCCCTGGCGCCGATGATGTCGCCGCCGATCGGCGGCGTTCTGCAGGAACACTTCGGCTGGCAATCGAATTTCTACCTGATGGCCGCCGTCGGAGCAGTAATCTTCGCCGTCATGTGGGTCGATCTGGGCGAGACCAACAAGACCAGGTCCTCCAGCATCGCCGCGCAATGGCGGATGTATCCGGAACTTCTGCGCTCGCAGCGGTTCTGGGGCTACGCCCTGACATCGGCCTTCAGCGCCGGAGGCTTCTTCGCCTATCTTGGCGGCGCGCCCTATGTCGGGGTCCAGGTTTACGGGCTGAGCCCGTCGGTACTGGGCATGTTCTTCGCCATCCCCGCCGTGGGCTATATGATCGGAAACGGCCTTTCCGGCAGGTTCGCCGCGACAATCGGCATACAGAACATGATACTGGTCGGCTGCGGGGTATCTTCGGTCATGCTGTTCGCGGCGCTGCTGGTGCAATATGCGGGCTTTGCCCATCCCTTCGCCTTTTTCGGCTTCACCTTCTTCATCGGCCTCGGCAACGGCATGACGCTGCCCAGCGCCAATGTGGGCCTGATGTCCATCAAGCCGGAACTCGCCGGCAGCGCATCGGGCCTTGGCGGAGCCCTGATGACGTTTTTCGGCGCAGGCACCTCGGCCCTGTCGATTGCCATTCTGGTCCGCAGCACCGGCGCGTCGCAGCTTATCCTGTGCATACTGGCGACCCTGACACTGGCGCTTTGCACCGCGCTCTACACCATCCACCGCGAGAGGGTCGTCGCACCTGCCAACGACTGAAAGACCGGTCCGAACGCCACGCCCCTGATCACCGCGTTGCTTTTCCGCTTTATTTGCAATATCACACGGATAACTTCGCAAATTTGCAGTGTGGGTGATCCATGGCGGTTCAAAAGCTCTATGCCGGTGTCGTTCTGCGCGAAACCCGGATGCGGTTCAATCTGACGCAAAAGGAATTCGCCGCCAAGCTGGGCGTTTCCCTACCCTACCTCAACCAGATGGAAAACAACCACCGGCCGGTTTCGACGACGGTGGTCCTGGCGCTGGCGCAGGAATTCGGCTTTGACGTGACACAACTGTCGGTCGGCGAGGCCGGACGCATGGTGGCCGATATGCGCGAGGCGCTGGCCGATCCGGTGTTCGGGGAAATCTCGCCGCAAACCGCGGACTTGCAGCTGACCGCCTCCAATGCGCCGGCGCTGGCGCGGGCCTTTTTGACCCTGCACCGTGCCTACCGGATGAACCAGGAGCGGCTGGCCTCGCTGGACGAAGCGCTCGGGCGCGATGACAGCCTCGTGGCACCGTCACCGTGGGAAGAGGTCCGCGACTTCTTCCACTACTGCGACAACTACGTCGATGCCATAGACCGCGCTGCCGAAACCTTCGCCAATACCATCGGTCTGCCGAACGCTTCACCGGTAACAAGCGCGGTGGAATGGCTGGCGGCGCAGCACCAGATACAAGTGGTATTCAACAGTGACGAGAACCTCCGGCGCTATGACGCGCCGAGCCGGAGGCTGTACATCTCGGACGCGGCCAGCCCGGCGACGCAGGCCTTCCAGATCGCCCATCAGGTGGCCCTGCTGGCGCATGACGACCTGATCGAGGCGACGCTGGACATGGCGCGTTTTCACAGCGAAGAGGCCCGCGCGATCTGCAAGATCGGCATGGCGAATTATTTCGCGGGCGCGGCGATGCTGCCCTATGCCGCTTTCCTGAAGGCCGCGCGCGACTGCCGCCACGATCTGGAGCAACTGGCGCGGCAGTTCGGCGCCTCGATCGAGCAGGTCGCGCATCGCCTCTCGACCCTGCAAAGGCCGGGGCTGAAAGGCATTCCGTTCTTCTTTGTCCGCGTCGATCAGGCCGGAACCATCACCAAGCGGCATTCCTCGACGCTGTTCCAGTTCGCCCGTTTCGGCGGCGCCTGCCCGCTGTGGAACGTGCACCGCGCCTTTGAAACGCCGGGCCAGTTCCTGCGGCAACTGGCGGAAACGCCGGACGGGGTGCAATACCTGTGCCTGGCCCGCGACGTCTCGAAATCCGGCGGATCGTTCAAAGCGCCGACGCGGCGCTACTCCATCGGGCTTGGCTGCGAGATCAAGCACGCGGCGCGGCTGGTTTACGCCGACGATCTGGATGTCTCCAACCACGCAGCCTTTGAGCCGATCGGTATATCGTGTAGAATCTGCGAGCGTAGAAACTGCCACCAGCGGTCGGTTCCGCCACTCGAGCGACGGCTCAGCGTCGATCCGGGCAAGCGCGGGATCCTGCCGTACCAGATCGATAATCCATGACGAAAATCCTGTTCGGAGGCCTGTTCGTTTATTGCGCCGTTCTTGGCATCTTGTGGATCATGCGGATGTCGCTGATTTATCCGCTCGACCCGACGCGCGTATCGCCGGACCGCGGCAGGCTGCCCGACGTCGCCGAGAAAACGTTGCGCACCGAGGATGGCAATGATCTGGTGGTCTGGACTGCCCCTGCCCGCGCCGGGGAGCCGACCGTCCTGTATTTTCCGGGCAACGCCGGAAACCTCGGGAACCGGACCGAACGCTTCCGGCGGCTCAGGTCGCAGGGGGCCGGTCTGGTGGCGATGGCCTATCGCGGCTCCAACGGGTCCACAGGAAAAGCGAGCGAGGCCACGTTGAGTTCCGACGCGCGGCTGTTGCGCGACCGGATGTTCGAATTGCTGGGAACAGGGCAGAACGGTGCCGTGGTCTACTACGGCGAAAGCCTCGGCTCCGCCGTCGCGGTCAAGCTGGCGACGACCCACGCGCCGGACGGCCTCATTCTGGAAGCGCCTTTCACCTCCGTACCGGACATAGCGGCACAGGCCCTGCCGATCTTTCCGGCGCGCCTGATCCTCGACCAGCGCTGGGACACGGGCGAACACATCCGCGGCCTGAGCGCTCCGTTACTGGTCATCCACGGCACCGAAGACGACGTCGTTCCCTATGCGCACGGGCAGGCGGTATTCGCTGCCGCCGGAGCCGGCGAAAAACACTTCGAGACGGTCGAGGGCGGCACCCATCACAACCTCTGGTCCGTCGATGTGCAGAAAACCATCGCGGCCTTTCTGGGCCGGTTCTAGAAGCCGTTCATATCCGGCGCATATTCCAGCACCAGCGGCACGATGATCTCTTCCTCGTCGAACAGGTGGCGGTTGAGGAACCCGTCGAACCCGCCCTGCGCTGTCAGCAAGGCCCCGGCCGCGACCTTGGCGTCCCGACCGGCGTGTATCAGTTCCAGGACCGCGTTGGTCTTTTCGGCGAGGCCGTGGATATGGGCGTCCAGCGCATGATGATCGCGGTCCAGAATATCGAAGGCGCGTTCCAGCCGGCCGTCGAGCTTGTTGAACACCGGGAAATAGTGGTGATCCTCGATCGAATGGTGCCCCTGCAACTGGTTCAGGAAGAACCCGGTGTAGCGCGCCAGTTCCGGCGCATAGCGCGGCGCCCTGTTGTCCAGATAGTTCTGCGTCTGGTCCTGTATCCTGCCCATCACATCACGAAACATCAAATGCCGGTCGAGCCAGAACCTTGTCAGTTCGTCGAAATTCGAATGGGCCTCCCATCCGTCGCGCGGATATTTCCGGGCCAGAACACGCAGGTGTTCCGGCAGGTTTTTTCGGGTGTCCAAGGTGTCGGTCATACACCCGTATATAGCGCCCCTGTGCGCCTTGCACAGCCCGAAAGCGCGCCCTAGCGCTGGCTGGTTTTCCAGTTCGGGTTGGACCAGACCGGCGCATCCTCCGGCGGCAGCATGGCGCGGCCCAGAATATGGTCCGCCGCCTTTTCGCCCACCATGATCGACGGCCCGTTCAGGTTGCCGTTTGTGATGCGCGGAAAGATCGAGCTGTCGGCGACGCGCAGGCCCTCGACGCCGATGACGCGGGTTTCGGGATCGACCACCGCCATCGGGTCGTCCGCCGCGCCCATCCTGCAGGTTCCGCAAGGATGATAGGCGCTTTCGGCGTGCTCGCGGATGAAGCCGTCCAGTTCTTCATCGCTTTGCAGATGCGCGCCGGGCTGGATTTCACCGTCGGCGTATTTGTCAAATGCCGGCTGCGCGAAGACCTCGCGCGTCAGCCGGATCGCGGTTCGGAAATCCTGCCAGTCCTGGTCCTCGCTCATGTAGTTGAACTGGATCTTCGGCGGTTCCATCGCGTTGTTCGACCTCAGCGTCACTTGCCCGCGCGACGGCGAGCGGTTGGTGCCGACATGGGCCTGAAACCCGTGGCCTTCTGCCGCCGCCTTGCCGTTGTAGCTGACGGCAATCGGCAGGAAGTGATACTGGATATCGGGGTAATCGACCCCGGCGGCGGACCGGATGAAACCGGCCGTCTCGAACTGGTTCGATGCCCCCGGGCCGGTACGCGTCAGCATCCATTGCAGACCGACACGCGCCTTTCCCAGCAGGTTCCAGTAGCGGTAGAGCGTGATCGGCAGCTTGCTTTTGACCTGCAAATACAGTTCCAGATGATCCTGAAGGTTCCGGCCGACGCCGGGCCGGTCGGCGACGACGTCGATGCCGTGCTCTTTCAGGTGGTCGGCCGGACCGATGCCAGACAACAGCAGCAGCTTCGGACTGTTGATCGCCGAGGCGGCGATGATCACCTCTTTGCGGGCGCGCACGGCTTCGACCAGGGTCTTGCGCACGATCTCGACACCGGTGGCCTTGCCGTCCCTGATGATCACCCGCCTGGCGAAGCCCCGCACCACCGAGACGTTTTCCCGCTTGAGCGCGGGGCGCAGATAGGCCTTGGCGGCGGACCAGCGTTCGCCGCCGAACACGGTCTGCTCCATCACTCCGAAGCCTTCCTGCTGGCTTCCGTTGTAATCCCCTGTCACCGGATAACCGGCCTGACGTCCGGCCTCCTCGAAGGCCATGAACAGCGGGTTCTTGCGGGTGCCGCGCGACACGTGCAGCGGGCCGGAGTTGCCGCGATAGACCGGATCGTCGCCGCCGTGCCATGTTTCCATGCGCTTGAAATAGGGCAGCACGTCGGCGTAGCCCCAGCCCTGCGCGCCGCTGTCGCGCCAGTGGTTGAAATCCTCGGCATGGCCGCGCACGAACACCATCCCGTTGATAGAAGACGAACCGCCCAGAACCTTGCCGCGCGGCACGTGCATCTTGCGGTTTCCGAGATGGGGTTCCGGTTCGCTCTCGAAGCCCCAGTCATAGCGCTTCATGTTCATCGGAAAAGACAGCGCGCCGGGCATCTGTATGAACGGCCCGGCATCGCTGCCGCCGTATTCGATCACGATGACCGAGTTCGCGCCATCCTCGGACAAGCGGTACGCCAGTGCGCAACCGGCCGATCCGGCCCCGACGATTACATAATCCGCTTCCATGCTTTCGACTTTCAACTCAATAGGGAGAGTCCACGGGACCCATTTTGACGTAAACGGTTTTCAACTGGCTGTAGTGCTCGATGGCGGCCTTGGAGTTCTCGCGGCCCACGCCGGAGCCCTTGACGCCGCCGAAGGGCGCCTCGACCGGCGCGTTGTTGTAGGTGTTGATGTAGCAGGTTCCGGCCTCCAGCGCGTCGATCACCCGATGCGCGCGGGTGATGTCTTGCGTGAACACGCCGCCCGCGAGGCCAAAGTCGGAGTCATTGGCGCGCGCGATGACTTCTTCCTCGGTGTCGAAATCCAGTACCGACATCACCGGACCGAAAATCTCTTCTCGGGCGATGGACATGCTGTCGGTGACGTCGGCGAATAC
>JBFIHV010000124.1:0-7196 GCA_041601595.1 Amylibacter sp.
CCCCCTCCGCGGTCCTGAGCGATCCTTGCTCCCCGCATAGCGGGGTTGTGATGCCCGGAGCAGTGACTGCTCGCGGGTCCATACTTGGGATGACGGGCGGATCTGCCCTACGGAGACTTTACGATGAACACTATTTCACGCCGCGGCTTTCTTGCCGCTTCCGCCGCGCTTGGCGGTTCACTTTTGCTGCCCGCAGTGCCCCGGGCGCAGGACGCGCCGCTGGCCTTGCGGACCACTACCCATACGTTGGAGATCGACGGAAAGGCCGCCACCGTCTATCGCCTGTCCAACGCGGCCGGAGGCTCCGGGCTGATCCTTGATCCCGGCACGCGGTTTCGCGTCGACCTGACCAACGAACTGGATGTCGAGACAATCATCCACTGGCACGGCCAGATCCCGCCGAACGCGCAGGACGGCGTTCCCAACACCAATCCGATGCTGAAACCCGGTGAGGTCCGCGCCTATGATTTCGCGCCGCTGCCGGGCACGCATTGGATGCACAGCCATGTCCCGACGCAGGAGATGCAGCTTCTGGCCGCGCCATTGATCGTTCGCACGGCGGCGGACGTGGCGGCCGACCGGCAGGAGGTGGTGATGTTCCTGCATGACTTCTCTTTCAAGACACCCGAAGAGGTGCTGCTCGAAATCGCAGGCGGAAAGCTCGGCACGGACAATGCGGGCATGCACGGCATGAGCCATGGCGCGCCGGGGGCGCAAGGCGGCGCCGGTCCAATGACCGGAATGACAGGCATGTCAGGAATGTCAGGAATGGCCGGCATGGCGGGAATGCAGATGGACCTCAACGACTTCGACTTCGACGCCTATCTTGCAAATGACCGCACCCTCGCCGATCCAGAGGTTGTGCGGATCGAAAAGGCCGGACGCGTCCGGCTGCGCATCGTCAACGCCTCCGCCGCGACCGCCTTTCTGATCGACACGGGCGCGATCGACGGACGGCTGGTCGCCGTCGATGGCCACGATATCCAGCCCGTCACCGGGCGGCGCTTTGGCGTGGCGATGGCGCAGCGTCTGGATATCGAACTCGACATGCCTGTCGGCGACGGCGCCTTTCCCGTGCTGGCGCTGCGCGAGGGCGCGCGCGAGCGCACCGGAATTGTGCTGGCGACCGTCGGGGCGGCTGTGCCCCGCATCGCCGCGACCGGCGCGGAAGAAGCCCCGGCCTTTGACCTCGATCTGGCGCAGGAATATCGGCTCCGCGCGGCTGAGCCGCTGGCCGACCGGCCTGCCGACAGCACGCAGATGGTCATGCTGGGCGGGTCGATGCAGCCCTATGTCTGGACGATCAACGGCCGGAGCTGGGGCAGTCACACGCCTGTGCGGGCAAGGACGGGGCAACGGGTCGAGCTGGTTTTCCACAACATGTCGATGATGGCGCACCCGATGCACCTGCACGGTCACGCCTTTCAGGTCGTCGGCATCGGCAGCCGCCGCTTTGCCGGGGCGGTCCGGGATACCGTGATGGTGCCGCCCATGGCGATGGTGACCATCGCGATCGACGCGGGCGAACCGGCGCCCTGGATGTTGCATTGCCACCACATGCCGCATCTGGCGAGCGGCATGATGACGGAATTCACTGTCGGCGCCTGACACAGGGGCAAGGGACCGGCCGGGCTATCCAGGGCCAGATTGAACGCCGGACGGCCGGCCGTCTGCAATTCGCGCCGGGTGGTGGTATCCGCCAGACCCGATGGCCCGGACGGCTTGCTTTCGCCGCCCGGGCAATACCATCATCGACTGAATTCTGAACTGCGGGTCACCAGCCTGCGATTATCCGGGCGGCCACACGATTGAGGAGATCGACCTTTTGCTTGTCGTCATCGCCGGCAAAGGCATCCCGGAGTGTCGCAACATCGCCGATATAGGTCTCGTAGGCAGCTTGTATGGCCTTTGACGGCACCGGCATACGATCATTGATATCGACAAGCCTCTCGGCCGCAGTCGCGAGAATATAGAGCGGCGCGGCAAGGTCGGGGTTTTTTGCGGCCGCCTCCAGGGCAACCTCTGCACATTTCCGATAGCCGCGCGTCGACTTCCCAAGTTCTTCCAGCAGCTCTATGAGTGTGTCGAAAATTTCGTGTGTATTTTTCATCTGTCGATTTCCGTGGCGCCGCCATTCCGACCCGACCATTCGATCGGGTGATTGAGAAAACTTTCTACTTCACCCAACGTTTTGGGGTCAAAGTAATTCTTCTGTTTGCTGACTTCGAGGACATCCCACCAGGTTGCCAGCGCGTGCAGACGAAGCCCATGCTCTTTCAGCATCTCACGCGTTTCGGGGAAGATGTCGTAGTAGAAAACCACGATCGTGTCCGACACCTGTGCGCCAGCACGTCTCAGCGCCTCGCAGAACTTGACCTTGCTGCGCCCGTCGGTGGTCAGGTCCTCCACAAGCAGAACGCGCTGGCCTTCGACGATGTCGCCCTCGATCTGGGCGTCCCGGCCAAAACCCTTGGGTTTCTTGCGAACATACTGCATGGGTAGACCCATGTTGGCCGCGATCCACGCAGCAAAAGGGATACCGGCGGTTTCGCCTCCGGCAATGGTGTCGATCTGCTCGAAGCCTATTTCACGCAGCACCACCGACACCGAGAAATCCATCAGTGTTTCGCGAATGCGCGGATAAGAGATCAACTTGCGACAGTCGATATAGACAGGACTCACCACGCCGGAGGTGAAGGTGAACGGTTTTTCGGCGTTGAAGTGGACGGCATTGATTTCGATCAGGGCCTTGGCAGTGACCTCTGCCATCAGGGCGCGGCTGGGAAAGGCGTTCTTATGCATAAAATTGATCCTCAGGCATTGTCGCAATGGTCACCGTCTTTGACTACACGCCAACAGAGCGGAAGACCAGAGTCGAAGATGGTCACTTTCCCTTCACCGGTGTCGAAGCGCCGGCGTCCTGCCTTCCGTGCGTCAGGTATTCATAGACGATGGACGCAGCGATGGTGAAATCCTCCATGTCCATGGCTTCCCGAGGGTTGTGGGAGCCGTTCGAATTGCGCACGAAAACCATGCCCGCCGGGACCCCGGCGTTGGCGAAAACCGCAGCGTCATGACCGCCGCCGGACGGCATCACGAAGGGTTCCAGACCCACGCGCGCCATAGCAGCGCTCAGACCTTCGACAATGCCCGGGTCCATCAGGGCCGGTGCAACGGAGTTCTCTGCGTCGGGGACGAATTTCACCTTCCGCTCCCGCTCGATCTGGCGCATTTCAAGCGATACGAGTTCCCGCATCTGGTCCAGGGATTCGGCACTTTGGCTGCGGATATCGAGACTGAAATCGACCTGTTCCGGAATGCGCGACATCGCGTGGGTTGCGGGATCGGTTGCCACGACGCCGGTTGTGAAAACGAGGTCGTTGCCCTTCTGGAGGATCGTCAGCCAGCTTTCATCGAGCCGGTGCAACAGGTCCGCCATCGCCAGTACGGCATCCCGGCGATAGGCGCGCGGTACGGCGCCGGAATGGCCCGCCTCGCCCAGGCAACGCACCCTCTTGTGCCGGAAATTCCCACGTATGCCCGAAACGATCGCCGCGGGCAGTTTCTTTTCGATCAGCAGTGGCCCCTGCTCGATATGCAACTCGATGTATTCGGCGATGCGCGAGAGATCGGCCAGCGGAGCTTTGCGGCGCAGGAGATCGGTGTCAATTCCCACGTCGCGCATATGTTCGGCCATGGTCCGCCCGTCGCCCTTGTGCGTCGAGTCCAGTTCGGCTTCGGTGAGGGTTCCGGTCAAACACTTCGAAGCGATATAGCACGGGCCGAACCAGGCGCTTTCCTCGGCGCGCATGGCGATAACCTTGACGGGCCGGACAAATTCACCGCCCTCCTGCGCTGCCCGGAACAGGCAGTAGAGCCCCGCCAAAACGCCGGCCAGACCATCGAAATTGCCGCCTTGGGGTACGCTGTCCACGTGCGAACCGATCAGCACATAGGTTTCGGCCTCGAGGTGTTCGGGCAAGCAAAAGATACGGTTCTGGCCCGCGTCGGTTTCGACGCACAGGCCGGCCTCGGCAGCAATTGCAGCAAGAAAATCCAGAACCTCGGTCTCTTTTTCGGAAAAGGCCGGGCGGCTGACCCCTGCCTCGTCGCGGCTCATCTCGGCTATGTCCGCGAAGATCGAGGAAATCCGGTCCCGCAAGTCGGAAGCGTCGGTTCTGGCAGGCACAGGGGTCACGGTGCGGCTTCCATGAAGATCATGGCGTCGCCGGCCTCTTCATCGCGCACCGAGCCCACGAGTTCCGAGATGTCGGCAATCCCGTTCCGGAAGCAGTAGGCCGTCAGGTCCGCGATGATCGAAGGCATCGCCGTGGGGTTGATGAAGGTGGCCGTCCCTACCTGCACCGCGCTCGCCCCGGCGATCAGGTACTCGACAACATCCTCGGCAGTCGAAATGCCGCCGCAACCGATCACCGGAATTTTCACCACCTTGGCGCACTGATAGGCCATGCGCAACGCGATGGGTTTCAGCGACGGGCCCGAAAGCCCGCCCATCAGGTTGCCGAGCTTGGGTTTGCGCGTCCGGATGTCGATGGCCATGGCCAGCAGAGTGTTCGAGACCACGAGCGCATCCGCCCCCGCCTCTTCGGCGGCCAGCGCCACTTCCACGGTTTCACCCGTGTTGGGCGTGAGCTTTGCCCAGAGCGGCAGGTCCGTCGCCTCTCGCAATTTGAGCATCACTTCGCGTGTCGTCGAAGGACGGATGGCAAAGGCCTTGCCGTCGGCTTCGATGTTGGGACACGAGATGTTGACTTCGATCGCGGCGACGCCGGGGACACTGACCCCTTCGCACAGCTTTGCGAAATCATCGGCCTTGTTGGCCGAAATGCTTACAACCAGCGGTGCCTCGTAGCGTTTGTAGAATGGGATCACCTCTTGGATGAAGTGATCCAGGCCCTTGCTGGGAATACCTATGGAATTGAGCATGGAGCCATGCACCTCGCAGACGCGCGGCGTCGGATTTCCGCCGCGTTTCTCCGCCGTGATGGTCTTGGTGACATGGGCGCCGAGCAGATCGAGATCGAACATCCCCGCCAGATCGTCCGAGAACGTGCCGGAAGCCGGCATGATCGGATTCCGCAATTGGAGCGTGCCCAGTTTCGTGGCAAGATTCACCATTCGATCGCCTCCTCGATACCAAAGACCGGTCCTTCGCGGCAAACCCGCAACTGGACGACGGCGCCGTTCCTGCGAAACGAACGCACGCAGCACTGGCACATGCCCAGACCGCATGCCATTTGCTGTTCCAGTGCAATCTCTCCGGGAATTTTGTGTGTCGCGCCGAGCGACTTCAGCAGCTTCAGCATACGATTTGATCCGCAGGTATAGAACGCGTCCACGCCGGTATTCGTGATTTCGGACTCGATCAGCCGCCGGATATTGTCCATGCCGGACGTGCCCTCGCTGTCGGTGACCGTGATGACGCGGGCGCCGAGGTTCCGGAAGTGGTCGACCGACATCAACACGTCGGGCGACCGGGCGCTGCAAATCGCGGTCAGGGTACGGCCGCGACGCTGCGCCTCCTGCGCGAGGGGCCCCAATGTCGCCAACCCAACCCCGCGCGCAAGCAGCAGAAGGTTCTGCCATTCGTCGCGGATGGTGTAGCCTTGGCCGAGGGGACCGAGAACATTCAGCATGTCGCCCGATCCGAGCCCGGCAAGCGCCTTCGTACCCTCGCCGGTCACCTTGTAGAGGAAATGCAGCTCTCCGCGTTCGGGGTAATAGCCAAATATGCTCATCGGACGGCGCAGGTAGGGCTGGTGGACGGCGCCGACCGGGCACAGCAGATGAAAAAACTGGCCGGGCTGGCACTCCAGCGTCTCGGGCGTCGCCGCCAGAACCATCAGGCGGTATTCGCCGTTCACGCTGTCGTTCGACTTGACCGTGAGGACCGCCTCGACCGGCGCGGTGGCGCGGAAAGGAGTTGTACCCGTAGCAAGGGTTGTAGAAGTCATCGGAGCGGCCTTTCCTAGTTGAAGATCAGGTTGGGCACGAAGAGCGAAATCGCCGGTACGTACGTGACCACGAGCAGCGCGGCGATGTTTACCAGCACGAAGGGCCAGACCCCGACGATGATAGCCATGACCGGTTTGTTCAGCGTCGATGCGGCCACGAAGATGTCCAACCCGAAAGGCGGCGTGATCATGCCCAGGCCGATGTTCAACGTGACGATCATCCCGAAATGAACCGGATCGATGCCCATTGCCAAGGAAACCGGATAAAGCGGCGGCACCAGGATCAGCAGCGCCGAATTCGGGTCGATGAACATGCCTGCGATGAAGAAAACGACATTGACGATGATCAGGAACGTGACCGGCCCTGCCTCTATCGCCGTCAGAAAGCCGGTGATATGGGTCGGCACCTGCGCGATTGTGATAAAGAAGGACAGCATGCCCCCCATGGCCAGAAGCACGAAGATGATCGAGGTCGAAATCGCGCTCCGCTCGGTGATGTTGAAAAGGTCCTTCAGGCTCAGGCCCCTGTAGACCAGCATCTCGACAAGGATCGCATAGACCACGCTCGCGGCCGCGGCCTCCGTCGGCGTGACCACACCCGAATAGATGCCGCCAAGGATGATCGCCGGCATGCCGAGCGCCCATTTTGCCTCCCGGATAGCCGTCAGCCGCGCCGGCCAACTGGCCTTGGGCGTCACCGCCACGCCGCTGCGCCGTGCCTCGAAGGCGACGTAGAGCGCGAAAACGAGTCCGAGGAAGATGCCGACGCAAAGCCCGCCCGCGAAAAGCCGCGCGATGGATGTGCCCGTCATCCAGCCATAGATGATGAAAGTGATAGACGGAGGAATGAGGATGGCGGTCTCGGCGCTGGCGACGATCAGACCCAGACTGAACTTCTCCGAAAACCCGCCGAGCCGCATTTCGGGATAGACCATCCGGCCCATCGCCGCGACGGTGGCGGGCGCGGAACCGGACACCGAACCGAAGGCCATCGAACCGCCGACCACAGTGTGCCCCATTCCGCCCACGGTGTGACCGATCAGCGATCTGACCACGGTCACGAGTTGGCGCGCGATCTGTCCCGAGCCCATGAGGTTGGCGGCGAAGATAAAGAAAGGAATGGCGAGAAGCGTCGTGTGATCGATCCCGCCAAGGATCTTCTGCACGATTGCAGGGTCGGGAATTCTGCCGAAATAGGCTTCCTTGACCGCAATCGCGGGA
>JBFIHV010000125.1:0-7195 GCA_041601595.1 Amylibacter sp.
CGAACAGATGCAGCACGGTGCCGTGGCTCATGCCAAACCCAGCAGGTGCTGAACGATACGTTCCGCAGCACGGCCATCCCAAAGCGCGGGACGTTTGCCGGTTTTCCCTCTGCCATCGAGAATATTAAAGGCTTCGGCCAGGATCACGCCGGGTTCGGTTCCCACCAAGACATTGGTGCCTTCTTCCACGGTAATAGGACGTTCGGTGTTGTGCCTCAGCGTCAAACACGGGACGCCAAGGGCGGTCGTCTCTTCCTGCAGACCGCCGCTGTCGGTCAGCACCAGCTTGGCGTCTTTCCACAGGTTCAAAAAGTCCATGTAGGATAGGGGCCCCGTAAGGATGATGCCCGGGGCGGGTATCAAGCCGAAACGCTGGAGGTTGGCCTTTGTGCGCGGATGCACGGGAAAGATCAGTGGCAAGCGCTCTGACAAGGTGTTCAGGCTGCCGAGAATAGCCGCCATGACCTCCGGGTCATCGACATTTGAGGGGCGATGCAGAGTGATAACACCATAAGCCGGGTTTCGGCGCTTAAGCGGAGTTGATTCGAACCCGCTGCAATTGGCCTGAGCCAGTTGGTTTGCTTGGTACAGCAAATTGTCGACCATGACATGACCAACATTAAAGATAGCCTGTGACGGCTTGCCTTCTCTCAAAAGGTTGTCCACGCCCGCCGGCTCAGTGCAAAAAAACCAGTCGCTGATGCTGTCAGTGACCAATCGATTGATTTCTTCCGGCATCGAACGGTCACCACTGCGCAAACCCGCCTCAACGTGGGCAACCGAAATGTGGAGCTTTTTGGCGGCAACAGAACATGCGAGAGTGGAGTTTACATCACCAACCACGAGCACGCAGTCCGGTCGATCTTGTTGGCAAATATGTTCAAAGGCTACCATGATCTTGGCCGTTTGTTCGGCATGGCTGCCACCACCACACTCGAGATGGTAATCAGGCTTGGGAATACCCAACTCTTCAAAAAATACATCGCTCATTTCACGATCATAATGTTGACCGGTATGGATAATGCGATATTCGAGCCGTTCGCTTTGATCATGTAACGCCCGAACGATGGGCGCAATTTTCATGAAATTAGGGCGTGCGCCAGCGATCAGGTAGATCATTTTTTTGGGAGCTATTGTCAAATCCGGTCTTCGATATCTATCAGTGATGCAGCGGCTTGATTGGTTTTTGCGGTTCTTATCCCGTTTGTAAACCTGACGCCGCTGGTCTTGATTGCCTGAAAGTGGCGCGGTGCGATATAGTCGACGGCACCAATCACAGAAAACCACTGCATGCGGTTTTCCCTCCGCTGCAAAAGGCTTCATCGGTAACGCTCACAGCCGCAAACATGTTTCGCTGGCGGGCAGGGCCGATTTCAAATCATAAAGGACATGGCCGGGCTTGCCGTAAGCACGTATGGCCTTGACCCCGAGGTCGCGGAATTCCCCATGCGCAACAGCCAGAACAATCCCGTCATAGCCGCCATCCTGCGGGGTGTGCAGCAGCTCCAGCCCGTGTTCGCGCCGCGCCGCATCCGGGTCGGCCCAGGGGTCATGCACATCGACCTCAACGCCGAAGTCCTGCAGCTCGCGCACCAAATCGACAACGCGGGTATTGCGCAGGTCCGGGCAATTTTCCTTGAAGGTCAGCCCCAGAACCAGCACCCGCGCGCCATCCACTTGAATGCGGCGTTTGAGCATGGCCTTGACCAGTTGTCCGGCAACATAGGCCCCCATTCCGTCATTGATGCGCCGCCCGGCAAGGATGACCTGTGGGTGATACCCGATCGCTTCGGCCTTGTGGGTCAGGTAGTAGGGGTCGACCCCGATGCAGTGCCCGCCGACCAGACCGGGGCGGAAGGGCAGAAAATTCCACTTGGTGCCTGCGGCCTTGAGTACCGCCTCGGTATCGATCCCCATCTTGTTGAAAATGATCGCCAGTTCATTGATGAGCGCGATATTCAGGTCCCTCTGGGTGTTCTCGATCACCTTGGCCGCCTCTGCCACGCGGATACTTTCGGCCTTGTAGGTGCCGGCGGCAATGATGCCGGCGTAAAGCCGGTCAACGGTTTCGGCCACTTCCGGGGTCGAACCCGAGGTCACCTTGCGAATATCGGGAAGACGGTGTGTCTTATCGCCGGGGTTGATCCGTTCGGGGGAGTAACCCGCAAAGAAATCCCTGTTGAACGTCAGGCCCGAGACGCGTTCCAGCACCGGCACGCAGTCTTCTTCCGTAGCGCCGGGGTAGACGGTGGATTCGTAAATGACGATATCCCCATATTTCAGAACTTTGCCCAAGGTTTCGGACGCCCTGATCAGGGGGGCCAGGTCCGGGCGCTTGTGCGCATCGATCGGCGTGGGGACAGTTACGATGTAAATGGTCGCCGAGGCGAGATCGGCGGGGTTGGTGGTGAATGTCAGATGCTCTGCCCCCCGAAGCTCGTCATCGGAGACCTCAAGCGTGCTGTCATGGCCCTGACGCAATGCGTCAATCCGGCCGGCGTTGACATCAAATCCGATGACGGGGCGGATCTTGCCGAATTCCACCGCCAAGGGCAGGCCGACATAACCAAGCCCGATGACTGCTATTTTTCCCGTAGCTGACATCATTTCCCCGAATATTCCCGATACCATTCAACAAACCGCGCGATCCCGTCCCGGAAATCCGTCCGGGGCCGATAGCCGGTCAGCGTCTTCAAAAGCTCCGCATTGGCCCAGGTCGCAGGCACATCGCCCGTCTGCATGCCCATGTAGTTCCGCGTGGCTTTCTGCCCCAGGCAATCCTCGATCGCGTCCACGAAATCCAGCAGGCGCACCTTATCGGAATTCCCGATATTCACCACGCGATAGGGCGCAACGGGCGACAGACTGTCCCCCTCGGGAACGACACCATCCGTGGGGCGCACCGGCACCGCGTCGATCAGGAGACGGATCGCCCGGACCAGATCATCGACATAGGTGAAGTCGCGATACATGTCGCCGTGATTGTAGATGTCGATCGGGCGGCCATCGAGGATCGCATCGACGAATTTGTAAAGTGCAAGATCCGGTCGTCCCCAGGGGCCATAGACGGTGAAGAACCGGAACATCGTGGTAGGCAGATCGTACAGATGCGCATAGGCATGCCCCATGCTCTCATTGGCCTTTTTCGTGGCCGCATAAATCGTGAGCTGAGTGTCGGCCTTCTCGGTCTCGATGAACGGCATTGCGGTATTTGCGCCATAAACCGAAGAGGTCGAGGCCATCAGCAGATGCTGGACCTGCAACCTGCGCGCCGCCTCCATCACGTTGAAAGTGCCGATGACATTGCTATCGAGGTAAGCGCGTGGATTCTCGAGGCTGTAACGCACCCCGGCCTGTGCGGCGAGGTGGACGATTACGTCAGGTGAGAATTCATCCGCAACACGGTCGAACAAATCCTGATCCTCGAGCATTCCTTCGGTCGCCGCAAAGTTCCCGTTCTGGTGAAGCATCTGGTGACGACGCCGTTTCAGTTCGACATCGTAGTAATCAGTCATCCCGTCGTAGCCGTGGACGACAAGGCCCTCGGCCAGCAGGAGCTTGGCAAGATGAAAACCTATAAAGCCGGCTGTACCGGTGACAAGGACGCGTTTCAATGACATCTCTTTTCGTCTTGCGGTCACTTGCGAGTGCCCCGTGCCATGTCGGCATCCGGCTCCATTTCGCTCCGCAGCTCGTCAATCTCTGCTTTCAGAGCGTCGTATTCTTCCATCTTGCGCTTCAAAAAGCGGGAAGTGAGAGCAGCTTTCTCGGACAGGCCCTTTGGCGTCAGGATGTAGGCGTATCGCCGCTTGTCCTGCGCTGCCGTGAAATTTCCGAGCTTGACCAATCCCTTGTCGATCAGGGCATTCAGGCAGTAATGCACGCCACCCACACTGAGTCCAACCGCCGCCGCTATGTCACGCTGGGACATTTCCGGATTTTCCTGAAGAAGCCGCATAACGCGGAAGCGCATGTCCTCCTGCGCCTTACTGCGCTGTCCAGCCATCAGTTGGATTCCCTTACGCAGGCTACCGCACAAGAAGCGCCTTTGGCTCTTCCCGGATTCGCGGTGGTCCTTTTAATTTGTCGTGCGCCAAACATGGTCGTTAAGAATTGAGCGATAGCACAATCTTGCATCCGCCAAAAGCCCGTTTCGAAGCAAGGGGAATTTCTTGTGCAGGTTCAATAGCTCCACCGGGTCTCGGCTGGCAAGCTGTGACCTCCCCGGGGATATTCGCAGTCAACTGGAAGCTGACGTTGCCCCCTGAAATCGGGCCAGAAGTACGGAAGCAGCCCGCCCTTTTTGCTCTGATACCCAACCTTCTGCCACCCGCAGGTGGGGTTCTGCGCCTTTTCTCGGCACGGTCGATATCGCGAGGATCTTGCCGCAGGACTCCAATACCAAGACGGCCTGTGGACGAACGGGTTCGTAATCCGGTCCCTGAGGGAAACGCTCGCTCGGCAAGACGGGAACCTCTTTTCAACGATGAAGGCCCTGAACTGCGGTTCATTTTCATGTGCTCAAAAAACATTTTCCGAAGCCTCGAGCGACCGGCAACCGCGAATGCGACCGCTCGGCTTGTCCTTTACAAAACCCTTGCGGCTGCAGAAAGCCGGGACCTATTGTGGTGCGGAATCCACGCGGAGACTTACGATCATTGAACATCCAACCGACTTTCACAGTCATGGCAAAGGACCGAGGCAATGGCCATAGGCCTCGATGACGGCCAGCAGCGGGTCGAAACTGACGGATGGCGCGTGTTTATGCGCGGATCCCAAAAGGCACTGTCGGAAGTGCTCATCCATTCCCAACAAGGTTCGGAGCGCGTTTCGCTTGCTTCGCAACTCGCCCGTGCCTTTGTGCTGGCGAAACACGGTCAAACCGCAGCGGCGCGGCAGGAAATCGAATCCGTCAGGCAGGCCGTCGCCAGTTATTCGGCCAACTCAGATAAGGCTCGGGCGGACCTGATCATCGTCGATGCCCATGTCCGGGTCTACGAAGATCGTCCGTTGTCAGAATCCGATGGCAAGAACCTGCAATGGGCACTGGATGTTCTCGAGCAGGACGATCAGGTCGGTCAGGGTTTGGCGCTGAACCAGCTTTGTATTTTTTCCATGCATATGGGCAATTTCGACCGGGCCCAGGAATACGGCGAAAGCGCCATCCGGATGTACCGGCAAGGCGGCGCCGAGTTCGGATCGCTGCATTTGCACGCCCATCTCGGTCAGATCAAGATGATGCGCGGCGACCTCGAAGGGGCCGCATCCCAATATGCTGACATGGAGTCGCGTCTTGGAGGCCTGCCGGATGATTCCGCCGGCTTGTTGGCTATTAGCCGGGCGCTGCGATCCGAGGTGGCCTATGAGATGAACGACCTAGACCAGAGCCAGGCCTTGTTGTCGGACGCGATGACCAGTGTCGAGGAGGACGATGCCTGGCTCGACGTCCGGGCCGCCGCCTACCGGGTCCGCACGCGACTGGCCTTCGCCCGCTTTGGCCTGCCCGGCGCGCTGACCGAGCTTTCGCATTGCGAACACATGGCGGAACAGCGTGGCATGCCCCGCTTGCTGCGGCTGATGCAGGTGGAGCGGATGCGCGCCCTGACCCTGAGCGACGAAATCGAGGCCGCCCGAGCGGTCATGCGGTCCATCGGGCTGTCTCCGGAGCGTTACGACTGGGGCGGAGACGAGGATTGGGCCTTGCGGCAGGGCACCACCGCCGTCGGGATTGCCCGCTGGATGGTGCGCGCCCGCCATGCGACCGAGGCGCTGAAATTCATCGAGCCCGCAGAGGACTTCGCGATCCGCGGTGGCCAGTTGCTGTCGCTGGCCAAGCTGAGGGTGATCCGGTCGGCGGCGCATTGGCGGCTGAACCAGAAGACCGAGGCCACCGCCGCCTTGCTGTCGGCGTTGAGGCTGCTGGGAAGACAACCGTTCCGCCGCTTTATTCTGGACGAGGGTCGCGAAACCCTTTTGATCGTGCAGGCGGCGCTGGATGGTCATCATGTCGCCACAGCGCCGAACATGGAGCAAAGAAGGAGGCTTGCTGAAATATCCCACTTCTGGATGACCGAGCGCGACCGACAATCGCGACGGACTTCAGGCAAAAGCAGTGCTTCGCCGGGCAAGCTGGACTATTCCCGAAAGTATCTCGAACTGTTGGCGGTGGGCCTGTCGAACAAGGAAATCGGGCGCACCATGGGGGTTTCGGTCAACACCGTAAAATACCATCTTAAAGCGATTTATCTCGACCTGCGCGTCACGAACCGGACGCAGGCCGTCGCCGAAGCCCATCGGCTGGGCCTTATTTAGGCGGAACGGCTTTTTCGGTCACAAATGAATCAAACCACCCGAATGGGTAGTCGCCTTGCGAAGCCTGCGCTCGTTAGGGTGGCGCATAACATGTCTAAAGGCGAAACAGATTCATGAGCCGCATTCGCGTCATTACACCGATTATATCGTCCGGATTCCGGGATGACAGCCCTCTGCTTGCCGCTGTTCCGGACGGCTGCACACTGTCCGCGGTCTTTCTGGACAAAGGACCGGCATCAGTCGAGTCGGCAGTGGACGAGGTACTGGCGGCACCGGGTGTCGTCGATGCCGCGTTGCGGGCAGAGGCTGAAAATATCGACGCGCTGATCATAGACTGCATGCTGGACCCGGGTCTGGACGCGGCGCGGGAAGCGGTCTCAATACCGGTCATCGGCTGCGGCGAGGCCGGCCTGAAGGCCGCCGCCAGAAGTGGCAGGTTCTCGGTCATCACGGTGCTGGACCGGCAGGCCCGCGCGTTTCGCGATCTAGCGTCACGGCACGGACTCGCCGACCAACTGGCCTCGGTCCGCGGCATCGGCGTTTCAGTGCTCGATCTTGAACGCGACCGCGACAATTCCGTCGCAGCGACCATTCGGGAGGCGCGCAAGGCGGTGCTCGAGGATGGCGCGCGCGCAGTCGTCTTCGGATGCACCGGCATGCTGGGGTTCGGCGATCCCGTGGCCGAGGATCTGGGCGACCTCTTGGATCAGGTCATAGACCCGCTGCCGCACGCCATTGCCGTGGCGCATGCAGCCGTCTTGGCAAATGAAAGAACCGACAAGAGCAGATATCCGCCACCGGAGCCAAAGGATGTCCGGGGATTTTCCGACTGGGTAGCGTTGAGCGCCCATCTGAAGGGCAAATCTTGACCGCCGCGGCGCAA
>JBFIHV010000126.1:0-7152 GCA_041601595.1 Amylibacter sp.
GCGAGTTTCGCCCACGGGTGTGTTTTGCGTTTGGCGTAACAGTCCCTACATAGGGGCCAATGACGGGTCTAAGGAGGGCCGCGATATGTTTGAAAATCTATCCGAACGCCTCTCCGGCGTCTTTGACAAGCTGACCAAGCAGGGCGCGCTGTCCGACGAGGATGTCGCCGTCGCCCTGCGCGAGGTCCGCATCGCCCTGCTCGAGGCCGACGTCTCGCTGCCCGTCGCGCGCGATTTCATCAAGGCGATCCAGGACAAGGCCACCGGCCAAGCCGTGACCCGCTCGGTCACACCGGGCCAGCAGGTCGTGAAGATCGTGCACGACGAACTGGTGCATTTCCTCGCCGGAGACGACGCCCGCGCCGGCGACCTGAAAATCGACAGCCCGCCCGCGCCGATCCTGATGGTCGGTCTGCAAGGCTCCGGCAAGACGACGACGACGGCAAAACTGGCGAAGCGTCTGTCCGAGAAGAACAAGAAACGCGTGCTGATGGCGTCGCTCGACACCAACCGCCCGGCCGCGATGGAACAGTTGGCCATCCTCGGCAAGCAGATCGGCGTCGATACCCTGCCGATCATCAAGGGCGAGAATGCGGTCCAGATCGCCAAGCGCGCCAAGCAGCAGGCGACGCTGGGCGGTTACGACGTGTACATGCTGGATACCGCCGGCCGTCTGCATATCGACGATGCGCTGATGAACGAGGTTCAGGCGGTTCGCGACGTGGCGACCCCGCGCGAAACGCTGCTGGTGGTCGACGGCCTGACCGGTCAGGACGCGGTCAACGTGGCGCAGGAATTCGACCAGAAGGTCGGCGTCTCCGGCGTGGTTCTGACCCGCATGGACGGCGACGGCCGTGGCGGCGCGGCGCTGTCAATGCGCGCCGTGACCGGCAAGCCGATCAAATTCGTAGGCCTCGGCGAAAAGATGGACGCGCTGGAGGAATTCCACCCCGAGCGCATCGCCGGCCGTATCCTCGGCATGGGCGACATCGTCTCGCTGGTCGAAAAGGCGCAGGAAACCATCGAGGCCGAAGAAGCAGAGCGCATGATGCGCCGCTTCTCCAAGGGCCAGTTCAACATGAACGACCTGAGGTCCCAGCTTGAACAGATGATGAAGATGGGCGGCATGGAAGGCATCATGGGGATGTTGCCCGGCATGAAGAAGATGTCGAAACAGATCGAGGCCGCAGGCGGGATCGACGACAAGGTCTTCAAGCAACAAATCGCCCTGATCCAGTCCATGACCAAGAAAGAGCGCGCCAACCCGCAGATTTTGCAGGCCAGCCGCAAGAAGCGTATCGCCAAGGGCGCGGGCATGGAGGTGTCCGAGCTCAACAAGCTGCTGAAACAGCACCGCCAGATGGCCGACATGATGAAGAAAATGGGCAAGATGGGCAAAGGCGGCATGATGAAGAACGCCATGCGCGGCCTGATGGGCAAGGGCGGCATGCCCGCCGACATGGGCAATATGGACGCGAAGCAGATGGAAGACGCGGCCAGAAAGCTGGGCGGCGGCCTGCCGGGCGGGTTGCCCGGTCTGGGCGGCGGCCTGCCGCCGGGCCTGAGCGGATTCGGGAAAAAGAAATGACCGCCACCCTCGAAACCGAGCGCCTGATCCTGCGCCGCCCGACCGGCGGCGACTGGCCGCGCGTCGGCGACTTTTTCATGTCCGACCGCGCCGCGATGGTCGGCGGGCCATATACGCTGGGCAAGGCCTGGCGGCATTTTGCGTCGGAGGTCGGCCACTGGGACATACTCGGCTTCGGCATGTGGGCCGTGACCGCCAAGGGCGACGACACTATTCTGGGGCTCATCGGCCCGTGGTGCCCCGCCGACTGGCCGGAAACCGAAATCGGCTGGCTCGTCTTCGACGGCTCCGAGGGCAAGGGCATCGCCTTCGAGGCCGCCCGCGCCGCAATCGACCACGCCTTCGCAAAACTCGGCTGGGACACCGCCGTCAGCTATATCGACGCCGGAAACGCGCGGTCCATCGCCCTGGCCGAGAAGCTCGGCGCATCGCTCGACCCGGTCGCGCCGCAGCCGAAGCCCGACCAGCCCTGCCTTGTCTATCGCCACCCGAAACCGGAGGCCGCCCGATGACCGACGCCACAATACGCGCCGCCGACCTGCTGAAAGAGCACCGCGACAGCATCGACAGGCTGGACGCCATCCTGACCTATACGCTGGCCGAACGGTTCAAGCACACGCAGGCCGTGGGCAAACTCAAGGCCGAACACACGCTGCCGCCGTCTGACCCGATGCGCGAACAGCAACAGATCGAACGGCTTCAGCGCATGGCGCTGGAGGCGGACCTCGACCCCGAATTCGCCAAGAAGTTTCTGAACTTCATCATCAGCGAAGTCATTCAGCACCACCTGGAACACAAGAACGGCGGGCAATAAGCCCGCAAACCAATGTCGGGCGACCGCCCGCAAATAGCTTATTTAGGAGATATACCATGGCTATGAAAATTCGTCTCGCACGTGGCGGGTCCAAGAAACGCCCACATTACAGCGTCGTAGCAGCCGACAGCCGCATGGCGCGCGATGGCCGCTTTGTCGAAAAGCTGGGCACGTACAACCCGCTGCTGCCGAAAGACAGCGAAGAGCGCGTCAAACTGAACATGGAACGTATCCAGTACTGGCTGGGCGAAGGCGCACAGCCGACCGACCGCGTTTCCCGCTTCCTCGAAGCCGCAGGCGTCATCGCCAAGAAAGAGCGCGCCAACCTGAAAGCCGGCGTCCCGGGCAAAAAAGCCAAGGCGCGTGTCGAGGAAAAAGCCGCCAAGGCCGCCGCTGCCGCCGAAGCCGCCGCTGCTCCTGCTCCGGTCGCGGAAGCCCCTGCTGAAGAAGCCGCGGCAGAAGAAACCGCCGAGTAAGCTCCGGCCCGCAATCGGAAGACATCAATGCGTGAATTTTCACCAGACTTCCGATCGGAACTTCTAGAACTGATGAAGTGGCGCCGCGACGTGCGCCACTTCAAACCCGACCCCGTGCCGGTCGACCTTTTGCGGGACTGTCTGGATACGTTTCAGTTGGCCCCGTCCGTCGGCCTTTCCGAGCCCTGGCGGATTGTCCGCGTCACCCATGACGAAAGCCGCCAGAAGGCCGTGTCGAATTTCCAGTCGTCCAACCGCGAGGCGCTCGCCGGTTACGAAGGCGACCGGGCAGCACTATATGCCGGCCTGAAACTGTCCGGAATGCGCGAGGCGCCCGAGCATCTCGCCATTTTCTGCGATGACGAGACCCCGAAGGGGACGGGGCTGGGCGCGCGGACGATGCCGGAAACGCGGCGCTATTCGGTGGTGTCCGCGATCATGAATTTCTGGCTGGCGACCCGCACCCACGGGCTCGGCGTCGGATGGGTGTCCATACTTGATCCGGACTTGTTGCGGCGCGATCTCGACGTGCCGCAGAACTGGTCGCTGGTGGCCTATCTTTGCGTCGGCTGGCCGAAAGAGGAAACACTGACGCCAGAGCTGCAAACCGTCGGTTGGGAGCTGCGCGATCCGCACACAATCGACTGGTTCGAGCGTTAGGAACAGGAAGATGACAAGCACGAACCGTATTTGTGTCGGGGCCATAATGGGCGCCTTTGGCGTCAAGGGCGAAGTGCGCCTGAAAAGCTTCTGCGCCGACCCGGCCGCCATCGGCGATTATTCCCCTCTGTATTCCGAAGACGGCAAGCAAAGCTTCGAGGTCAAGATAACCGGCCCGATCAAGGGCGGTTTCGCCGCGCGGATCAAGAACGTCCGCTTCAAGGACCAGGCCGACGCGCTGCGCGGGACCGCGCTCTACGTCGACCGGGAAGTTCTGCCGAGCCTGCCCGACGACGAATTCTATCACGCCGACCTCATCGGGCTGGACGTGGTCGACACCGGCGGCGAGCTGCTGGGCAAGGTGACAGCGATCCACGACCACGGCGCGGGCGATCTGCTGGAGGTCAGCGGCAAGGGCCTGAAAACCCCGGCCCTGCTGCCCTTCACCAAAGAGGCGGTCCCCACCGTCGACCTGCAAGCGGGCCGGATCATCGCCGACCCGCCCGCCGGCGTTTTTTCGGAGGGCGACGATGACGACTGACCCCGAGAGCCCGAAGACTGCGGAAGATGGCAAGCCGCGCTTCACCAAGTCGCACGGCCGCATCGCGGTGCGCCCGTCGCGCAAGCCGACCGCCCTGATACAGGGCCGGCCCGATCTGGCAGGGGCATGGCGGGCCAAGGTCATCTCGCTGTTTCCCAATTCCTTCCCCGGCGTTCTGGGCGAATCCCTGACCGGCCGCGCCTTGCAGGACGGGCTCTGGGCGCTCGAGACCATCGACCTGCGGATCTTCGGCCGCGGCAAGCACCGCGATGTCGACGACACGCCCGCCGGCGGCGGAGCCGGCATGGTGCTGCGCGCGGATGTGGTGGGCGACGCCCTGTCCTTCGCCCAACGCGATACACCCAGTGACCGCAAGAAATGGCCGATTGTCTATCTTTCGCCCCGCGGCAAGCGCTTCGACCAGAAACTGGCGCGGCGCTTTTCGCAGGCAGAGGGCATCACCCTTCTGTGCGGCCGTTTCGAGGGCGTGGACCAGCGTGTGCTGGACGCTTTCGAGGTCGAAGAGGTGTCTTTGGGCGACTTTGTCCTGACAGGCGGAGAGATTGCAGCTCAGGCCTTGATTGATGCGACGGTTCGCCTTATACCCCGCGTGCTTGGGAACGCTGAGTCGGCTGAAGAAGAATCATTTTCGCACGGCTTGCTAGAGCACCCGCAATACACGAGGCCCACGGATTGGGAGGGTCGCAGGATACCGGACATTCTTCTGTCCGGCCATCACGCGAAAATCGCCGAATGGCGGACCGAACAATCCAAGGACCTGACACAGAAACGTCGTCCTGACCTCTGGCGGGCGTATCTAGAAGATACGGACCCGGTAGAAGACCAAGAGCTCTAGGGGCGCGCATTGAACTTCGCAGAAAAACTGCGAGCATATGAGGACGACAACTATGAACTTGCTTGAACAGCTTAACGCTGAACAAATCGCAAGCCTCGGCAAGGAAATCCCTGACTTCAAGGCAGGCGATACCATTCGCGTAGGCTACAAAATCATCGAGGGCTCCCGCTCCCGGGTGCAGAACTATGAAGGTGTGTGCATCGCACGCAAGGGCGGCAGCGGTATCGCCGGCGCCTTTACGGTGCGCAAGATCTCTTTCGGCGAAGGCGTGGAGCGCGTGTTCCCGCTGCATTCGACCAACATCGAGAGCATCACCGTCGTGCGCCGCGGCAAAGTCCGTCGCGCCAAGCTGTACTATCTGCGCGCACGTCGCGGTAAATCCGCTCGTATTGCCGAACAGACGAACTACAAGTCAGCCGGCAACAACGGCGCAGAAGCATAAGGACCAGAGCGATGAAAAAAGATCTGCACCCAGAATACCACATGATCACCGTCAAGATGACGGACGGATCGACCTACCAGACACGCTCGACCTACGGCTCCGAAGGCGACACCCTGTCGCTGGACATCGATCCGACAGTGCACCCCGCCTGGACAGGCGGCGGTCAGCGCCTGATGGATACCGGCGGTCGCGTATCGAAATTCAAAAAGAAATACGAAGGCTTGGGCTTCTAGCCACAGCGCCTTTGGAAAAGTTGAAACGCCGCCCGACCGGGCGGCGTTTTTCGTTTACGCACACGGCCGGTTCAAACGTATCGGCATTTCATATCGTCACTGCGAAATTATGCTCCCCTTTTCTGGCGACGCCCATAAAATGGTCACATTTGTGGATCACAGTCCGAAAAAATCAAAAACGGGGCAGTAGTACAGAATGCGCCTATTGGCATCAACGCTGAGGCTGACAGTACCAATATTCTTGTCCGCCCTGATCGAATGGGGCCTCATCGCCGGCTTGATAGTCGGGCTTTTCCTTGTGATGCCCGACTATCCCAACATCTCTTTCGGCATCACGGTCCTGCTGCTGCCCTGCATCACATCCTTTCTGGCTATCAGCCTGATCCGCACGGGGTTGCTTGTCCGCGACAAGACCAAGGCACCGAACCTCGACCGCATGATCCGCAACTCTTTCCTGTTCCTTGGCAATGTCTGGATAACGGTCGCCATCGTTTTCTCTTTGTTCATGGCGATCACGACCATGCTGTATTTCAGCGGCGATGTCGTCAGAGAGGACCTGCAACTGGTGTTCCACAAACCGGTGCAGGCCTTTGAAACGGGCGTCGCCCAGTCTATGATCACCTCGACCACCATCACCAGCTTCGCGATTTTCATGTTGATGGCGTTGTATATATTCTGCTGCACGATGATGCCGCTGGCTGCGGCGGCCGCCGACGTGGCCTACACGCGGACCAGCTTTGACATGTTCTGGGGATTTGGCGTGGCCCGCAACCTGCTGTTCCGCTATTGCCTGATCATCTCGGTGCTGGGGCTGCCGGTCATCTTCACGCTTCTCGAACCGATCTATGACGCGTTCATCACCGACCACAAGGCGGTTATCGGCATTCTTATGGGAGAGAAGCGCACGACGATACTGGGCGCGGTTGCTGTGGCGAACATTGCCAATATCGCGCTCGCCGGCTTGGTCTTCACCCTGATGTTCAGCATATGGGCCGCGATCACCACCACCGTGTTCATCGAGTATCGCGACTACACCGACAAGCTCGAGAAATTCATCGAATAGCCGCCCCTGCCACCACGCCCGATCACGCCCGATTCCGGCCGCGTGCCCGTTATGCGTTATTGAACTCGCCACGGGCTTGCCCCATAAGCGGAGGAGGGTTTCAACGATTTTGCGGGTTCAGGAAATATGGCGCATATTCTGGTTTTCGGGAATGAAAAGGGCGGCACCGGCAAGTCCACGACGGCGATGCACGTCACGACCGCGCTGGCCAGAATGGGCCATTCCGTGGCGGTGATGGATCTGGACCTGCGTCAACGCTCGCTGGCCCGCTATCTCGAGAACCGCTACGCCTTTGCCCAGAAATCGGAAACGCCTCTGCCAATGGCCACATATGTGCCGTTGAACCCGCCGGAATACTATGGCCTGCCAGAGGGCGACGACGCCGCGTTGCGCGCCTTCCAGGACGCGCTGGTCTCTTTCGACAGTCAGGCCGAGTTCCTGGTTGTCGACTGCCCCGGCGCGCATACCTACCTGAGCGA
>JBFIHV010000127.1:0-7144 GCA_041601595.1 Amylibacter sp.
CCGGCCGGTCCGCTCTAAAATGCTCCCAAGACCGCTCATGGCCCCGAAATGACGCGGATTGAGCGCCAGCGTCTGCTGGATATCGGCAACGGACAGACCGTACTGGTCCATCAGGAAAAACGCCGTGGCGCGGGCGTTCCAGCCTTCGGCAAACCCGGGCGCATGGTCGATCAGGGCCGACAGGTGCTCGACCGCGGCGTCGTAGTCGCCCGCGGCGATGGCGTCCCTGCCCCTTTCGAGCAAAAGGTCCATGGCCCTAGAGCCCGACTTCGACCACTCGCGCCAGATCTTGTCCTCGGCGGACTGCCAGTCCTCGTTCGCCGGGTCCTGAAGTTCGGCGAACAGCCCGTCCAGCGTCGCGTTGTTCATCGAAGTCTCATCCGCGAGTCCAGCCAACGGCATGGCGAAAAGAGCCAAAGCCAGCAAAATCCCGCGATTCAGGACTGCTCCGAGTGTCGATATTTTCGATGTAGTAGCCATATACGAAAAAGAATAATACGAGAGTGGAAAAAAGCGAGTAATAACTCGCGGCAAAGGCGGAGAATGACACATGAGTGAAGTACTGAAAGCGGCGGTCGATGCAATCAACGCGCGTCTGGGCGCGGACGGGTTCGATGGATCGATCAAGGTCGAGATCGAGGATGAAGGCGCGCTGATCATCGATCAGGGCGGCGCGCGGGCCGGCGACGACGATGCGGACTGCACGATGACCGCCAGCGCAGATACCTTGCATGGTCTGCTCGAGGGCGACCTGAACCCGACAGCAGCCTTCATGTCCGGAAAACTGAAAGTCGAAGGCGACGTGTCGATTGCAATGAAACTCGGAGCCGCGCTTGCTTGACATCAAGAAGGCTCCACTGTTTTCCGATATCGCCAAGGCCCCGCCTGACGGTCAGGTGATGTGGCGCTATGCCAGCGACGGCGTGCGGATCAGGGTCGGCGTCTGGTCCGGCGGGCCAAGGGGCACGGTCTTCGTCCTGACCGGCCGGTCGGAATATATCGAGAAATACGGCGCCACAATCGGCCGGCTGCTGTCGGGCGGCTACAGCGTCGTTATCTGCGACTGGCGCGGTCAGGGCCTGTCGGAACGGCTGGAAGACGACGAAACCCTGGGACATGTCGAGAGTTTCAGCGACTATCAGCTCGACCTGAAGGAAATGTGCGACGTCGCGCACGAGATGCAGTTGCCGCGCGAACGCTATTTTCTGGCCCATTCGATGGGCGGGTCAATCGGCTTGCGCGCCGTCAACGAGAGCTTGGCCGTCCGCAAGGTGATCTTCACCGCGCCATTCTGGGATGTTCACATGTCGGCGGGGCTGAAGGCCTACGCCAACCTTGTCACGGCCTTTGCGCCGACGATCGGGTTCGGCGGAAAACGAACCCCGACGACCACTCCAGGCGCCTATATCGCCTGGGCGCCTTACGAGAACAATTTTCTGACAAGTGACAAACCGACCTATGAATGGTTGCAGCAGCAGGTGTTCCGGCATCCGGAACTGGTGGTTGGCGGTCCCAGTCTGGCGTGGCTGCGCGAAGCATTTTACGAAATACGATATTTCCAGAAAATCGAGCGCCCCCTGCCGGATTGCCTGTGCTTTCTGGGATCGGAAGAGAAAATAGTCTCCCCGAAAGCGGTTCACCGTGTCATGGAGAATTGGCCCAACGGAGAGTTGGTGCTCGTGCAGGGCGCCGAGCATGAAATCCTTATGGAAACGCCGGAGATACTGGACACGGTCTGGCCAAAGATATTCGAGTTTCTAGCTGACTAACTGGCTGCTTCGGACAGGAACTTCTGCAATAGCTCGACAGCCTCCGCATGGATTTCGGCATTACCAGCGGCGATGATCTGTCCGCCGCGCATGGCCGAACCGCCGTCCCATGCCGTAACGATCCCGCCGGCCTGTTCGATGACAGCCATCGGAGCGACAACGTCATAAGCGTTCAGACCCGCCTCGATCACCAGATCGACCTGCCCCGCCGCGACCATGGCGTAGGCGTAGCAATCTGTCCCGTAGCGGGTCAGCTTCACACTGGAACTGACCGCTTCGAAGGCGCGGCGCTCGGCTTCGGTGCCGACTTCGGGAAATGTCGAGAACAGCACGGCATTGGCCAGCGCGCCGCAGTTCCGGGTATCGAGGCTCCGGCTTGTGCCCCGATGATGCATCACGGCCGATCCGAAGCCTCCGACAAAGCGCTCGCCCGTGAACGGCTGGTCGATGATTCCCAACAGAGGGCCGGACGCATCCGCGACGGCGACCAGAACGCCCCAGGTGGGCATGCCACTGATGAAGCCGCGCGTGCCGTCGATGGGATCGATAATCCATGTCAGGCCGGATGTGCCGCCGGTATTCTCGAACTCCTCGCCCAGCACCGCATCGTGAGGCCGGGCCTCCGTCAGTATCTTGCGAAACGCCTGCTCGATCTCAAGGTCGGCGACGGTGACGGGATCGAATCCCGACGCGTGCTTGTTGTCGACGGATGTCGCCGCCTTGCGGAAGTGCCGCAGCGCAATCGGTCGCGCGGCCTCGGCCAGCCTGTACGCGACAGTCATCAATTCGGTTTGCAGTTCCAAGCTAATGTCAGACATGAATATCCCCGTTACGGCCCTCGCCCGTAACGGGGATTTCACATTGGGACCATCAGGTCAACCAAAACGGGGCGGTCTGACGACCGCCCGCAAGCATTCTTAGGCTGCGTCGCTCAGAACACGCGCCAGATCGAACAGTTTCCGGCGCTGATTCTCTGGCATGGCATAGTAGGACCGGACCAGTTCCAGAGCCTCTTTGTCGGCAAGCAGATCGCCCGTCTTGCCGGCCGAGGCTGACGTGCCGGCCTTTCCTTCTTCGTACCCCTCGAAGAAGAAACTGACCGACACGTCCAAGGCATCGGCAATATCCCACAGCCGGGATGCGCTGACACGATTCATACCGGTCTCGTATTTCTGAATTTGCTGGAACTTGATTCCGACCGCCTCGCCAAGTTGCTGCTGGGTCATGCCCACCATCCAACGGCGATGCCGAATGCGTTTGCCAACGTGTACATCAACTGGATGCTTCATTTCTACGATTCCCCGATTGCGTCTACAAATCATTATACCTGAGTGCGCGTGCAACCTTGAGGGGATAAATATTGGCATGACGCCCTCACAGCGGGAGCGTGTTAAACCATTGCTTTTATTATATTAATATTCTCGAAACACTGAAACATAACGCCTTTCGGACAGAAAACCCGCCAACTCCGGTGCGGAATTGACGGGTTCGATTCTGTCACAATTTTGCATTATGCAAAATTCTCTGCAGGCGATTACACCGCCTGGCGCGACTGGCGTTTCCGCTCGTGCGGGTCCAGAAAGCGCTTCCGCATACGAATGCTTTCCGGCGTCACCTCGACCAGTTCATCGGTATCGATATAGGCGATCGCCTGTTCCAGCGATAGCGTCACCGGTGTGGTCAACCGAACCGCCTCGTCCGTGCCGGAGGCGCGGACGTTGGTCAGCTTCTTGCCTTTGAGCGGGTTCACTTCGAGATCGTTCTCGCGGCTGTGCTCGCCGATGATCATGCCCTGGTAAACCGGAGCCTGGGCGCCGATGAACATCTTGCCGCGGTCTTCGAGGTTGAACAGCGCATAGGCGACCGAGGTGCCGTTCTCCATCGAGATCAGGACACCCGCCCGGCGGCCCGGGATCGGCCCTTTGTAAGGCGCCCAGTCGTGGAACACCCGGTTGAGGACGCCGGAACCACGCGTGTCGGTCAGGAACTCGCCGTGATAGCCGATCAGGCCGCGGGACGGCACATGGGCCACGATGCGGGTCTTGCCGGCCCCGGCGGGGCGCATTTCGACCAGATCGCCGCGGCGGTTGCCGGTCAGCTTTTCGATAACCGTGCCGGAATATTCGTCATCCACGTCGATGGTGACTTCCTCGATCGGCTCCAGCTTCTCGCCGTTCTCTTCGCGCATCAGGACTTGCGGACGCGAAATCGACAGTTCGAAGCCTTCGCGGCGCATGTTCTCGATCAGAACGCCCATCTGCAACTCGCCGCGACCCGCGACGTCAAAAGCCTCGCCGCCGGGCGTGTCGGTGACCTTGATCGCCACGTTCGACTCGGCCTCTTTCATCAGACGGTCGCGGATGACGCGGCTTTGCACTTTCTTGCCTTCGCGACCGGCCAACGGGCTGTCGTTGATGCCGAAGGTGACCGAAATGGTCGGCGGGTCGATCGGTTTGGCCTGGATTGCGACAGTCACGGACGGATCGCAGATCGTGTCGGCGACCGTGGCCTTCGACATGCCGGACAGGGAAATGATATCTCCGGCCTCCGCCTGGTCGATCGGCTGCTTCGAAAGCCCGCGAAACGCCAGAATCTTTGCAACCCGGAAACTTTCGAGCCGGGAACCGTCACGCGACAGGGCGTTCACAGTGTCATTGGTCTTGACGACGCCAGCCTCTACGCGACCGGTCAGGATGCGGCCAAGGAACGGATCTGCGCCGAGTGTCGTGGCCAGCATCTGAAACGGCTCGGAACGGCGGGAAACCTGCGCAGGGGTATGGACATGCGAAACGACGAGATCGAACAGCGCATCGAGGTTCTTGCGCGGCCCGTCGAGTTCGTCATCGGCCCATCCGGCGCGGCCGGAGGCATAGAGCACAGGAAAGTCCAGTTGTTCGTCATTGGCGCCCAGGTTGGCGAACAGGTCGAACACCTCGTCCAGCGCGCGGTCGGGCTCTGCGTCGGGTTTATCGACCTTGTTCAGCACGACAATCGGGCGCAGGCCGAGGGCCAGCGCCTTGGCTGTCACGAATTTCGTTTGCGGCATCGGGCCTTCGGCGGCGTCCACCAGCAGGACAACGCCATCGACCATGGACAGGATACGCTCCACCTCGCCGCCGAAATCGGCGTGGCCCGGAGTGTCGACGATATTGATGCGCCGGCCCTTCCATTCGACAGACGTACATTTCGCCAGAATGGTGATACCACGCTCGCGCTCCAGATCATTGCTGTCCATCGCGCGTTCGGAAACGGTCTGGTTGTCGCGAAACACGCCGGACTGCTTCAGCAACTCATCCACCAGTGTGGTTTTGCCGTGGTCAACGTGCGCGATAATCGCGATATTTCTAAGGTCCATTGTTTTACGCCTGTGTAGGAGGAATTCGAACTTCCGCGGCCCATACTAGAGCCACGTGTAAAAGGCCAGTGCCAATCGCTCTTGGCAGACTGCATGTTGCCACCCGCCAATGCGTTTTCAAGGGGCTTTCAGCGTATTCTGGCGAATTATGCCCTGTTTCGGGGGCTTGTCGGGCGACCGTCGTCGAGTTTTCCGTAGGCGCGGCGGACCACGTCGGCCAGCTTTTCAACCAGCGCACCGTTTGCCGGGCTGCCGGCATACATGTTGATGTCGAAGGTGGGCAACTCCGGCAGCCCCGCCGATTTCGGCACCTCTTTCCAGTACGGCGGCTCGGTGCCTTTGAGGCAGGCGTTAACCGCCAGATCCGCGCTGACGCTGGCCTCGACCGTGCGCGACGACCGCGTCTCGACCCCGACTTCCCAGGGGATGCCCGCCACATCCAGTGCGCGCTGGGCAATACCGCGGAAAAGGCATTCGGATTCATAGGCAATCCGCAAAGGGCGCGCGCGCGCCGCCTGACCGTCCTCGGCGCCGAACCAGACCATCTGCGCCTCGGCCAGGCGCTCCGCGCCGGGGCCGCCCTCTATCTCGGTTGTCAGGATCAGATCGATCTTGCCGTCGCGATACATGTCCTTCAACTTGCGGGTCACGGAAGAATAGAGCTGCACTTTCACACGCGGATAATCGGCGGCGAATTGCTTCAGGACCTGCGGAATATGCGGATAGACGATGTCATGCGGCACGCCGAACATGATCTCTCCTTCAAAAGCCTGATCCGTCAGCCGGGACCAGACCTCGTCGTTCAGCGCCAGCAGACGCCGGCCATAGCTGAGCAACTGCTCGCCGTGCGGCGTCAGGCCGATGGTCCGTGCGGACCTGTCCATCAGGTCGAGGCCCAGAGAGTCCTCCAGACGTTTCAGTTGCATGGAAACGGCGGACTGGGTCAGGTGCAACCTGCCGGCGGCAACGGTAACGCCGCCTGACTCGGCAACCGTTACAAACGACCGCAGGGCATTCATGTCGAGATTTCTGGCCATATCAATTTCCTTGATGTGTCGCGTCACAAACATTCGTTTTCAAAATAGACCATATTCTGGCATAAACATCAACAAATTTGATGCATCCCCCGCATCACATCAAAACCGGAAAGGATTGAACCATGACCCATCTTGCCGAAACCCGGGCGACGCACCACAAATCCCGGTTCAGCTTCATCACGCTTTTGCAGGCCATCGTCCGCGCCGACAAAGCCTTTCGCGACAAACAGCACCTGCGGGAATTACCCGAATATCTGCTGAAAGACATGGGCTTGAAATACGAGGACTTGTTCTGATGCGAACCCTCCTGCCCGGGCCGCCGTCGGCGGTCCGGGACGCCTGCAGCTGCGGTCACATGGAATTCATTCGATTTTCGACGCATTTAACTTGAAAAACGCGCGGTGATAACCAATATCAATACACAAACCGGCAAACGTGCCGGTTTTCGTAACTGACTATTGAGGAGTTCTTAAATGGCCGAATATGAGACAGTCAGACGCGCGGGTGCTGGTGCCCGTCCTGCTGCGCATATCGACGAGGGCCTGCGCGCCCATATGAACAAGGTCTACGGGCTTATGTCCACAGGCATGTTCCTGACGGGTATCATCGCTTACGTGGTCGGCAACAACGACGCCATGCTGGCTGCGATCTTTGGATCTCCGCTGAAATGGGTCGTGATCTTTGCTCCGCTGGCCGTGGTATTCGGGCTTAGCGCCGGTATCAACCGCATGTCCGAAAATACCGCCCGCATGGTATTCTACGGGTTTTCCGCCCTGATGGGCCTGTCGATCTCGTCCATCTTCGCGATCTACACCGGCATTTCGATTGCCAACACGTTCTTCACGACCGCCGTGGCGTTCGCAGGTCTCAGCCTTTACGGCTATACGACCAAGCGCGACATCTCCGGCTGGGGCAGCTTCCTGATCATGGGTGTTATCGGCCTGCTGGTCGCGTCCATCGTGAACATCTGGCTGGGGTCGCCC
>JBFIHV010000128.1:0-7140 GCA_041601595.1 Amylibacter sp.
CGACACATGGGCCAGCCGGCAGTTCGAAGCGTTCAGGCTCCGCATGGAGATCGACATCCTGCTGCGGGAACGGCGCAAGTACGACACGCTCTAGCTTGGCGGGCCACCGACACCGACCTTGACAGCGGTCGGGTATTAGAGGTCATCTGAAGGCGTGGGGGAGCCTGCCCCGGAACGGTTCCAAGGCGCGCGATCACCGGAGGAACGCCATGTCGGCAAGTGACAAATTCGATCAGGAAATCGGCGAGCGGCTTGCAGGCCTGCGCGAGGAGGGGCTGTACAAGACCGAACGGGTCATCACCACGCCGCAGGCAGGGCAGGTGTCGCTCAAGGGCGATACGCAGGTGATCAACCTCTGCGCCAACAACTATCTGGGTCTGGCCGACCATCCGGATCTGATAGCGACCGCCAAGGCCGCGCTCGACCGCTACGGGTACGGCATGGCATCCGTCCGGTTCATCTGCGGCACGCAGGAAGAGCACAAGGAGCTGGAAGGCCGGCTGGCGCGGTTTCTGGGCTTCGGGGATGCGATCCTCTACGGCAGCTGCTTCGACGCCAACGGCGGTTTGTTCGAGACGCTGCTGGGGCCGGAGGATGCGGTGATTTCGGACGCGCTGAACCACGCCTCGATCATCGACGGGGTGCGGCTGTGCAAGGCGCAGCGGTTTCGGTACGCCAACTCCGACATGGCTGATCTCGAAGACAAGCTGAAACAGGCGGCAGGCGCGCGGCACCGGCTGATCGCCACCGACGGCGTGTTTTCCATGGACGGCTACTATGCCCGTTTGCCGGAGATTTGCGACCTGGCGGAGAAATACGATGCCATGGTGATGGTCGATGACAGCCACGCGGTGGGCTTTGTCGGCGAGGGTGGGCGCGGCACGCATGAACTTTGCGGCGTCATGGGGCGCGTCGATATCATGACCGGCACCTTGGGCAAGGCGCTGGGCGGCGCCTCGGGCGGGTATACGGTTGCAAGCCGCGCCGTGGTCGACTGGCTGCGCCAGCGCTCGCGGCCCTACCTGTTTTCCAACACGCTGGCGCCGGTGATCGCCGCGACATCGATCAGGGTGCTCGATATGCTGGAAGGCGGCGGCGAATTGCGCGCCCGCCTGTGGCGCAATGCGGACCACTTCCGAAGCAAAATGGGCGCGCTGGGGTTCGAACTGCTGCCCGGCGAACACGCCATCATTCCGGTGATGCTGCGCGATCCGAAACTGGCGCAGGACATGGCGCGGCGGTTGCAGGAACAGGGCGTGTTCGTCACCGCCTTTTCCTTTCCGGTCGTGCCGCGCGATCAGGACCGCATCCGGACGCAGATGTCGGCGGCGCATACAATCGAACAACTGGATCAGGCCATCGCGGCATTCGCGCGCGTAGGCCGGGATATGGGGATCATCACATGACAAACGAAATGCGCGCGCTGGTCAAATCGAAACCCCAGGTCGGCCTGTGGATGGAGCGGGTTCCGGTGCCCGAGATCGGCCCGAACGACGTGCTGATCAAGGTCAGGAAGTCCGCGATCTGCGGCACCGACGTGCATATCTGGAACTGGGATGAGTGGTCGCAGAAGGTCGTTCCGATTCCGCTGGTCACCGGCCATGAATTCGTCGGGGAAATCGCGGAGCTGGGCTCTGCCGTGCAAAACCTGCGTCTGGGGCAGCGGGTGTCGGGCGAGGGCCATATCACCTGCGGCCACTGCCGGAACTGCCGCGCGGGCAAAGGCCACCTGTGCCGCAACACGCTGGGCGTCGGCGTTCAGCGGGCCGGCAGTTTCGCCGAGTACCTGTCCCTTCCACAGCAGAATGTCGTGCCGATCCCCGACGACATTCCGGACGAGATCGCGGCGATTTTCGATCCCCTGGGCAACGCCGTCCACACCGCGCTGTCCTTCGATCTGGTCGGCGAGGACGTGCTGGTCACCGGCGCCGGGCCGATCGGGATCATGGGGGCGCTGGTCGCGCAGAAGGTCGGCGCGCGCAAGGTGGCGATCACCGATATCAACCCTGTGCGCCTGAAACTGGCGCGCGACATGGGCATCGAACATGTGGTAAACGCGCAGCAGCAGACCCTGAAAGAGGTCATGGCCGAGATCGGCATGAAAGAGGGCTTCGACGTCGGGCTGGAAATGTCCGGTTCCCCGCACGCGATGCGAGACATGATCGATATCATGAACAACGGCGGCAAGCTGGCATTGCTGGGCATCGCGCCCGTGAAGTTCGAGATCGACTGGAACAAGGTCATCTTCAAGATGCTGCATATCAAGGGCATCTATGGCCGCGAGATATTCGAGACCTGGTACAAGATGATCGCGCTGGTCCAGAGCGGACTGGATGTGTCCGGCCTGATCACGCACCGGATCAGGATCGACGATTTCGAGTCCGGCTTCACCGCTATGCGTGACGGCAGCGCCGGTAAAGTCGTCATGGACTGGGACTGACCCGAACAAAGAAAAAGGCCCGCCGGAAAGCGGGCCTTCTGAATTTCCGGCGGAGGTCCGTTATTTGGGAATGTCGCCTTCGATGCCTTCCACGTAGAAGTTCATACCGGCCAGTGTGCCGTCGTCGGCGGTTTCGCCTTCAGCCAGCCAGGGCGAACCGTCCTGCTTGTTCAGCGGGCCCGTGAACGGGTGGTAGGCGCCCGATGCGATGGAATCCTTCATGGCCAGCGCCGCCGCTTTGACATCGGCCGGTACGGCGTCGGAAATCTCACCTATGCCAACCATGCCGGCGCCGATCCCGTCCCAGGTGCTTGTCGATGTCCAGGTGCCGTCCATGACCGCCTTGGTGCGGGCAATGTAGTAAGGCGCCCAGTTGTCGATGATCGAGGACACGCGTGGCATCGGGGCGAACTCGCTCATGTCGGAAGCCTGACCGAAGGTGATGACGTTTCCGGCCGCCTGCGCTGCCGCGTGCGGCGCGGTCGAGTCCGTGTGCTGCAGGATCACGTCTGCACCCTGTTCGATCAGAACCTTGGCCGAGTCAGCCTCTTTCGCGGGGTCGAACCATGTGTACGCCCAAACGATTTTGAAGGTCACGTCGGGGTTCACTTTCTTGGCGTGAATATAGGCCGAGTTTATGCCGCGGATCACTTCCGGGATCGGGAAGGACCCGATGTAGCCGACGATGTTCGATTTCGTCATCAGCCCGGCAATCGTGCCCTGCACCGCGCGGCCTTCGTAGAAACGCGCGGAATAGACCGAGACGTTGTCGGCGAGCTTGTAGCCGGTGGCATGCTCGAATTTCACGTTCGGAAACTTGGCCGCGACGTTGATGGTCGGGTCCATGTAACCGAAAGACGTGGTGAAGATCAGGTCGGCGCCGCCCAGTGCCATCTGGGTCATGACACGTTCCGCGTCCGCGCCTTCGGGCACGCTTTCCACGAAGACGGTTTCGACCTTGTCGCCGAACTCTGCCTCGACGGCCAGTCGGGCCTGGTTGTGTTCATAGGTCCAGCCGCCGTCGCCAACGGGGCCGACGTAGACAAATCCGACCTTGGTCTTGTCTTGCGCCATGGCGGCTGTCGCCAGACCCAGCGCCAGCGCGGCACTGGTAAGAATTGTTGTTAGTTTCATTCATTTTCTCCCAATTGGATTATTATGGTTGCCCTAGCTAGAGGCATGGAAAACCCGACCGAGCGACGCGGGCGCGCGGCTGCGGTCGGCTGACATGATGACCAGCACGAGGATGGTAATCAGATACGGTGACATGGACAGATATTCAACAGGAATGGCGATGCCGGCGGCTTGCATGTTAAGTTGCAGAACCGTGACGCCGCCGAAAAGATAAGCGCCCAGCAAAACGCGCCAGGGCTTCCAGCTGGCGAAGACCACCAGCGCCAGCGCGATCCAGCCCGCGCCCGCCGTCATACCCTCGGTCCACTGCGGCACCCGGATCAGGCTGATATAGGCGCCGCCCAGCCCGGCGCAGGCCCCGCCGAAACAGATCGCCAGCACGCGGATGCGCACGACCTTGTATCCCAGCGCATGGGCGGCATCGTGGTTTTCGCCGACCGCGCGGAGCACGAGGCCGATACGCGAGAATTTCAGCGTGGCCCATGTGGCGGCCACCAGCGCGAGGCCCAGGTACACCATAATATCATGTTGCAGCAGGATCGGGCCCAGCACCGGAATGTCGCTGAGCAGCGGGATGTGGATATCCGCGGTAGCGGGTGGTTTGACGCCCTGATACCCTTGCCCCATGAGCGAGCTGAGGCCGAGGCCGAACAGCGTGAGGGCAAGGCCGGACGCGACCTGGTTCGCCAGCGCGAATTGCGTGAGCCAGGCGAACAGAAGGGACAGCACGGCGCCACCCACGGCCGCTGCGATAAAGCCGATGGCCGGAGAACCCGTCTCCACCGCCACAGCGAAACCGCATATGGCGCCGGTGATCATCATGCCTTCGACGCCGAGGTTCAGCACGCCGGCTTTCTCCACCACCAGTTCGCCCACGGCGGCGATCAGGATCGGGGTCGCCGCGACCATCAGGGAAGCAAGCAGCAGGATGGGGTTGATTGAGCTCAGGTCCATTATGTGGCCTCCCTCTTGGTCAGGCGAATTCGGAAGTTCGTCAGCAGATCGACAGCCAGCAGGAAGAACAGCAGCATGCCCTGAAACAGCTGGATCGCGGCGGCAGGCAGGCCAAGCTGGCCCTGCGCGATCTCGCCGCCGATATAGGTCAGCGCCATCAGCAGGCCGGCCATCAGGATGCCAACGGGATGCAGGCGGCCCAGAAAGGCGACGATGATCGCGGTGAACCCGTAGCCGGTGTTGAAATCGATGCTGATCTGGCCCGCGGGGCCGGACACCTCGAACATGCCCGCCAGACCGGCGAGCATTCCGGAAGCCCCGAGGCAGAACAGGATCAGGCGCGACGGGTTCACACCGGCAAACCGCGCGGCGCGGGGCGCCTGGCCGGTAAGTTTGATATGAAAGCCCAGCATGTGACGGTTGAGCAGGATATAGGCGAATATCACCGCGATGAACGCGGCGACGACGCCCCAGTGCATGCCCGACCCCGAAAATATCTCGGCGTTGTGGGCGCTGGCGTATTCCTTCAGGTTCCGCGATCCGGGAAAGCCGTGGCCCTCCGGATTCTTGAGCAGACCCAGAGACATCGAGGCCAAAAGCTGTTCGGCGACATAGACCAGCATCAGCGATACAAGAATCTCGTTGGTTCCGAACCGAACCTTAAGGATTGCCGGGATCATCGCCCAGAGGATGCCGCCGAGCGCACCGGCGATGATCATGACCGGAAAGATGTACCATGCCTGCAGGGGATAGAATGCCAACCCGGCACCGGCCCCGCAGATGGCTCCGATGATATACTGCCCTTCCGCCCCGATATTCCAGATACCGGCGCGGAAACCCAGCGACAGGCCGATCGCGATCAGGATCAGCGGGCCGCCTTTGACCAGCAGTTGCGGCCGGTAGTAAAAGGCGAATTCGCCGAACAGCGGGTCCCAGAAGATCGTGCGGATCGCCTCGAACGGATTCTTGCCGAGCAGGGCGAACAGGAACCCGCCGGCGATCATGGTGGCGACCACCGCAAGCAGCGGCGTCATATAGGCCCAACGTTGCGACGGCGTCGGCCGTCTTTCCAGCTTAAACATGGGCTACCTCCATTCCATGCGCTCCGCCCATCATCAGGCCGATTTCGTCGATCGTGAGTTCCGAAGCGACGCGGGCCTCCGACAGCCGCCCCTCGTTCAGCGCGGCGAAGTGGTCCGAGATTTCCATCAACTCGTCCAGATCCTGACTGATGACAATCACCGCGGTCCCGCCCGCCGCCAGATCGAGCAGCGCCTGGCGGATCGACGCGGCGGCGGAAGCATCCACCCCCCAGGTCGGCTGGTTGACCACCAGTACCTCGGGCCGTTGCAATACCTCACGGCCGATGACGAATTTTTGCAGGTTGCCGCCGGATAAGGCTCGTGCGGCATTGCCGGGGCCGGGCGTGCGAACGTCGAATTGCCGGATAATCTCCTCGGCAAATGCACGGGCCTTGGGCCAGTTCAGGAACCCTCTGTTTTCAAGACCTTCCCGTGTCGATCCGGTGAGCATTGCGTTTTCGATCAGGCTCATATCAGGCGCGGCGGCATGGCCGAGGCGCTCTTCCGGCGCGGTCAGAATGCCCAGCCTGCGGCGCTCGTTCGGGCCGAGGTCGCCGACAGGTTTGCCGGCCAGTTTCACGGCGTCCCTGGCAGTCGGAATTTCACCGGACAGCGCCAGAAGCAATTCGTCCTGACCATTGCCGGCCACACCGCCTATGCCCAGAACCTCGCCTTTGCGGACCTTCAGGTGCACGTTCTTCAGCGCGGTGCCGAAGGCGCTGGGCGAGGCAACCGACAGGCCGGTGACTTCCAGCATCACGTCGCCGAATTCGCGCCCGGCGCTGGTGGGCGTCTTCAGGGTGCTGCCGACCATCATCTCCGCCATTTCGCGGGCCGTTGTCTCGCGCGGCGTGCAGGTGCCGACGTTCTTGCCCAACCGCAGAATGGTGGCGTTGTCGCAGAGCGCGCGGATTTCTTCCAGTTTGTGGCTGATATAGAGGATCGCCGTGCCTTCGGCGCTGAGCTTGCGCAGCGTCTTGAACAGGATATCGACTTCCTGCGGCGTCAGAACGCTGGTCGGTTCGTCCATGATCAGCAGTTTCGGGTCCTGCAACAGGCAGCGGATGATCTCGACGCGTTGGCGCTCACCTGCCGACAGGTCACCTACGGTCCGTTGGGGGTCCAGCGGCAGGCCGTACGCTTCGGAGACTTCGCGGATACGCGCCGCCAGATCGCTCATGGCCGGCGGGTTTTCCATGCCGAGCGCGATGTTCTCGGACACGTTCAGGGCCTCGAACAGCGAAAAGTGCTGAAAGACCATCGCGACGCCCGAGGCCCGCGCCTCGCGAGGCTCCGAAGGCTGAAAGGGCTGTCCCTTGAGCGTCATCGTGCCGCTGTCGGGCCGCACCAGGCCGTATATCATCTTGACCAGCGTCGATTTGCCGGCGCCATTCTCGCCCAGCAGGGCGTGAACCTCGCCTTCGCCGATGTCGAAGCTGACAGTGTCGTTCGCAACGACACCCGGATAGGCTTTGGTCAGGCCTTTGATGGACAACAGAGTCATTCGACGGCTTCCTTCCTGGCTGAGCG
>JBFIHV010000129.1:0-7135 GCA_041601595.1 Amylibacter sp.
GATGGCGAGCATGAGGAACACCCGTTCACGCCGGTGGTCGACATTGTGCGACGCCGCCAGATCGGGATTGAGGGTCGCGAGGATCAGCCGTTTCCACCGCCAACCGACACCGGCGCAGATGGCCAGCGCTCCCAGCCATATCAGCGCCAGATCGACCATTCCGACGGCCAGAACGTCGCCGAAAAGATACCCCATAAGATCGACGCGCACACCGGGCAGAAAGGACAGGGCGACGAGGCCAAGCGCCAGCGAACCATGCGCCGCGACCCCCAGCAGCGTGTCGGCGGCCAGTGATCGGCCGCTCATCCGGCTGACCATCAGGGCCACCGCCACGGCGGTCAGCAGAACGCCGGCCGAGATCGAGATCGAGAACAGCAGCGACAGCGCCACGCCCAGTATCGCGGCATGGGATATGGCGTCGCCGAAATAGGCCATCCGGCGCCAGACGACGAAACAACCCAACGGACCCGCGGCAAGGGCGACCCCGGTGGCCGCCAGTACGGCCCGGACCATGAAATCATCAAGCATGGTCGTGTTCCTCGTGGCTGTGGTGACGATGGTCGTGGTCATGATGATGGTCATGTTCGTGGCGATAGAGCGCCAGCGCGCCGCCGGTGCCTTCGCCGAACAGGGCGCGATATTCGGGTGCGGCGGACACCACCGTCGGCGTGCCTTCACAACAGATGTGGCCGTTGAGGCAAATCACCCGGTCCGAGGCGCTCATCACGACATGCAGGTCATGGCTGATCATCAGAACGGCGCATTCGAGCGATTGCCGGACCTCTTCTATCAGACGGTAGAACGCCGCCGTGGCCGGCTGGTCCAGGCCCTGCGTGGCCTCATCCAGAACCAGAATGTCGGGATCGCAAAGCAGCGCCTGCCCGAGCAGAACGCGCTGCATCTCTCCTCCCGACAGGCTGTCGATCTGGCGGTCCGTCAGGTCTTCGATGCCCAGTTGCCCCATGACCGACCGTATTCTTTTCAGGTCTGTCTGGCCGGACAGTTTCAGGAAGCGCAGCGTCGTCATGGGAATCAGGCTGGTATCGCCAAGCTTTTGCGGCACATAGCCGACCTTGAGCTTGGCGGCCCGTTTCACAACGCCGCGCGACGGCGCCAGCGCGCCGATGAGAACGCGGGCAAAGCTGGTCTTGCCGGAACCGTTCGGCCCGACGATGGTCACGATCTCGCCCTTTTCGATGCTGAAATTCACACCCGACAGGACCTTTTTGCGCCCGTGACTGACGTCGACGTCGATGGCGGTTATCAGGCTCATTGCGGGGTGGCTTTCTGGCATTTCGGGCACAGGCCCTCGACCTCCCGCACCGTGGTTTCGATCCGGAAACCCGCCGCCGAGGCAGCGCGTTCCACAGCGCTGTCCGCCGGATCGGCGGTACCTTCCGCGACCGTGTCGCAGCCGCGGCAGATCATGAAGACGGGTTGATGGCCGCTGCTTGGGTGGGTGCAGGCGACAAAGGCGTTCAGCTTCTGGACCTTGTGCACCAGACCCGCCCCGACCCAGAAGTCCAGCGCGCGATAGGCCACCGGCGGCTGGGAGCCGAAGCCCTCTGCCCGCAGCCTGTCCAGCACGTCATAGGCCCCCATGGCGCGGTGACGCTCCAGCAGAACCTCGAGCACGCGCCGCCGTACCGGCGTCAGGCGTAGCTTTTTTTGCGCGCACAGGCTTTCGGCGGCCTGCAATGCGGATGTCACGCAATGTGCATGTTTATGTGCGCGAAAACTGGTGGTGTCGCCTTGTTTGTTCATGACTCGCTCTTGCTGTTTGAAAATGTAATAGTATAACATATCATTTCTGTAAATCCGAAATCGGGAAAGGAGAGCGCGATGAAAGCACTGAAACCGGCCTCGTTCTGGCTGCTGGCCACCATTTTTTCGACTTTTGCCTCAGTCACGACTCTGGCGCAGGCAGGTTCAGCGCCGCGAGTGGTGGCCGATATCGCGCCCGTGCACTCGCTGGCGGCGCAGGTCATGGACGGGGTGGCAGAACCGGAACTGCTGTTGCAGGCTGGGGCCTCGCCGCATGACTATTCGATGAAGCCGTCCGAGGCCCGGATGCTGGATCGCGCCGACATCGTGATCTGGACCGGACCGGAGCTGACGCCGTGGCTGCCCGATGCCATGGCGACGCTGGCGCCTGATGCGGTCCGCGTGACGTTCTCCGGCCTCGATGGCGTGACCCTGCTGCCGTTTCGAACCGGGGCGCGGTTCGAGGCGCGTGATGATCATGGCGACGAAGGCGCCGACGCGCATGCAGACAGCCACGATGAGGAGGAGGGCATTGACCCCCATATCTGGCTGGACCCGGAAAATGCGATGGTTCTGGTATCCGAACTTGCCGATGTCCTGTCGGCACGTGATCCCGATAATGCCGAACGCTACCGTTCCAATGCGCAGGCGACACGCGACAGGCTCCTGCAACTCCGGTCGGAGATCACGAAAACCGTTGCGCCGCTGAGGTCGCGCCCCTTTCTGGTGTTCCACGACGCCTACCACTATTTCGAGGCCCGTTTCGAAATTCCCGCCAGCGGATCGGTATCCGTCAGCGACGCCATAAAGCCGGGCGCCCAACGCATTCGCGAATTGCAGCAGCTGATCAAGGATCAGGGTGTTGTCTGTGTCTTCGCCGAGCCGCAGTTCGAACCGAAGCTCCTGTCAAGGCTGACGGAGGGCACGGCGATCAGATCAGGCGTCCTCGATCCGATCGGAGCCGGTATCGAGCCGGGCAGGGACCACTATCCGCAATTGCTCCGCGCGATGGCCCGCGGCCTGTCGGACTGTCTGGAACCTTAGCTATTTTACGGCGGGCAGTGGCGGCACGGCTTTCAGATAGGCCGCGATTGCGGCGCGGTCGCTGTCGGGCAGTCTGGCGAGGTTCTCGATCACATCCGCCATCGCGCCCGAAGCCATGTCGAAATCGGGCCTGAAACCGGTTTTCAGGTAAGAGGCGATGTCTTCCGTACTCCATCCGCCAAGCCCGCTCGGATGATCGGTTATATTCGGAATGGTTCCCGGCCCGTCCGGATTCGGTCCGCCCGCCAACCATTTGCCGTATTCCAGCCCGCCGACCGCGTTGCGCGAGGTGTGGCACTCGCCGCAATGTCCGGGGCCTTCGACCAGATACTGGCCGCGCAAGATTTCTTCGGTCGGCGAATCCAGGCTGATCACCGGACCGGCTTTGACGAACATTGTTTTCCACAGGCCGAGCGTCCGGCGCACGTCGAAGGGGAAGGAAACCTTGTGCCGCTGGTTCGGACGGTCCGAAACCGGAAGCGTGTTCAGATAGGCATGCAGGTCCGCGATATCCTGCGGCGTCATGTGCTGGTAGGAACTGTAGGGGAAGGCCGGATAGTAATGCTGCCCTGACGGCGACACGCCGTTCAGCATCGCGCCGGCGAGATCGGCGACGGACCAGTTGCCGATGCCCTGTGCCGGATCGGGCGAGATATTCGGTGCGACGAAGGTCCCGAACTCCGTCGGAAACCGCCTGCCGCCCTCCAGCAGATATTTGGCGTCGCCCTTGGCCTCTGGCGCCGAGTGGCAGGAACTGCACCCGCCGGCGTAGAAGACCTGCTCGCCCGCCGCCACATCGCCGGTCAGGCCGTCGAATGCGGCCGGATCGACGTAGGACGGCGCCGAGAGGAACCATGCAACTATCAGCCCCAGAAGGGTCAGGCCGGTCATACGCTTCAGAAATCGTGCCATTGTTGATTACCTGTACCGCTGCTCCGGAGCCGGACCCTGCTTGGGCCGCGCGATGGCGGCGATCATCTGGTCCAGAGAAATCGACCCGACCTGCTTGCCGCGGGTGACGACGGTCGCCGACTGCGCCTTGGAATTTGCCAGTACCTGCAAGGCCTCTTCCATGGCCGTGGTCGACTCAATCTCGGGCCCATTCACGGAGGACAGGGTCCTGTCCATCACGGACCCGACCTGCAATACACGTGCGCGGTTTATGTCCTGGATGAAGTCGGTGACATAGGCGTCCGCCGGTTTCAGGATAATCTCCTGTCCGGTGCCGCTCTGGACCATTCGCCCATCCCGCAGGATCGCGATATTTTCGCCGATGCGCAGAGCCTCGTCGAGGTCATGGGTGATGAAGACGATGGTCTTGTGCAACTCGTCCTGAAGGTCCAGCAGCACGTCCTGCATGTCGGTGCGGATCAGGGGGTCGAGCGCCGAAAACGCCTCGTCCATCAGAAGGATCTCTGCGTCCGTCGCCAGCGCACGTGCCAGCCCGACCCGCTGTTGCATGCCGCCGGACAGTTGCGCCGGAAAGTGCTCTTCGAAGCCTTTCAACCCGACGCGCTCCAGCCAACGCTGCGCCCGTTTGAGCGCCTCGCCCTGATCGACGCCCTGTATCAGCACACCATACAGGACGTTCTGGATAACCGTCCGGTGTGGCAGCAGCGCGAATTTCTGAAACACCATGGAGGCCCTGAAGCGGCGGAAATCGCGCAGTTTTTCCGGCTTCATCGCCAGCACATCCTCGCCGTCTATGAATATCTCTCCGGTCGTCGGCTCGATCAGCCGGTTGATATGCCGGATCAGCGTGGACTTGCCCGAACCGGAAAGCCCCATGATCACCTGTATGCCGCTGGCCGGAATGTCGAGGTTGATACTTTCCAGTCCCAGGACATGGTTATGCTTTTCGAGCAGGTCGGGCTTGGACAGGCCGTTCCTGACGCGCTCGACCATGGACGCGGGGTCCTTGCCGAAGATCTTGTAAAGGTTCCGGATGGATATTTTCGTCTCAGACACCGTGGCCTCCTTCGCGGTGCTTTTGCAGCCGCTTGCCGAATGACTGGGAAACCCGGTCGAATATGATCGCGATGGCGACGATGGCCAGCCCGTTCATCAGGCCGAGCGCCAGGTACTGGTTGGTTACGGCGCGCAGCACGGGCACGCCCAGACCGGGAACGCCGATCATCGAGGCCACAACGACCATCGACAGCGACATCATGATCGTCTGGTTCACGCCGGCGAAAATATTCGGCAGGGCCAGCGGTATCTGCACGCCCCAGAGCCGCTCGCGGCGGCTGGCACCGAAGGCGTCGGCGGCTTCCAGCACTTCCGCGTCCACCAGCCGGATGCCCAGGTTTGTCAGGCGGACGATCGGCGGAATGGCATAGATCATCACGGCGATCAGGCCCGGAACCTTGCCGATGCCCAAAAGCATGACCACGGGGATCAGGTAGACGAAACTCGGGATGGTCTGCATGATGTCGAGGATCGGCAGGATCGCCGCCTGAACCCGGTTGCTGCGCGCCATCCAGATGCCGACCGGAATGCCGATGGCGATGCACAGGATGGTGGCGACCGACACGATCGCCAGTGTCGCCATTGTGTCCTCCCACATATCCAGCCAGCCGATGACCAGAAAGCAGGCGACCGTGCCGGCGACCATTTTCCAGCTGCGCGAGCCGACCCACGCGAACAGGCCCAGCAGAACCAGCATCAGCGGCCATGGCGTCGCCAGCAAAAGCTGTTGCAAACCGGCCAGAAATTTCAGCAGCGGGTAAAAGAAATTCTCGAGCGCTTCGCCGTATTCGCGCGAGAAGTCGCGAAACGATCCGTCGATCAGCTTTTTCAGATCGCGCAGGTCGTCCCGGGCCATCACCGGCGGCTGTGTCCACGTAAGCTTGGTCCAGTCTATCATGGTCGTTCCCACATTCGCTTCGTTCGATACGAAAAAAGCCCACCAGTTCCGGAAACTGGTGGGCCGCGTTTCATGCGCTCATGCTACAGAGCCGCTTCGATCTTGGCGGCGGCCTCGTCCGAGACCCACGGCTTCCAGACATCCTTGTACCTGATCAGGAATTCGATCGCCGCATCCTCGCCGGAGGCCTGCTCCTCTTCCATATACAGCAGCATGCCGTTCATCACTGAGCCGGGGAATACCCGCTTGCCCAGATAGTCTACGGCGTCGCCGCCGTTCTTCATGAATTCATCCGTCACGACCGTGTTGACCGCGGATTCCGTATAGGACGTCTTCTGAGGATCGTCACATTCCTGCGGCGTCAGCGCGATGCACCCGTCCCAGTTTTCGCGGCCTGCCCACGGCGTTTCCCATTCCAGAAGGTGCATGTTGTACTTGCCGACGATCGAGGTCGGCGACCAGTAATAGCCCAACCAGTTTTCGCCGCGTTCCGCAGCCTTGGCCAGCGAGCCGTCGAGGCCGGCGGCCGAGCCGGGATCGATCAATTTCCAGCCCTTGTCCTCCATGTCGAAGGCACGAAACAGGTTGGTGTTCGTGCGCTGGCATCCCCAACCGGCCGGGCAACCGACAAATGCGCCCTTGGACGGGTCTTCGGCATCGGGGAACAGTTCCGGATGCTCAATCACCTTTTCAACCGTATCCAGTTCGGGGTGCGCCTTGGCGAATGCATCCGTCACCCACCAGCCTTCGCCCAGACCGGTGATCGGGCCGGAGTTGATGGCATGGATGCGGCCCTCGGCAACGGCGGCATTCAGCAATTCGAGCAGGGCGTTTATCCATTGCTCGCCGGCGATCTGAGGTTCGCCTTTCTCGTTCATCGCCGTGAAAATCTGGCTGGTGCCGCCGACGACCAGTTCAATGTCGCAACCGTAGCCTTCTTCGAGGATCACCTTGTCGACATTGGCCATCAATTCGCCCGAGGGCCAGTTGAATTCGGCCATCTTGAAACTGCCGCAGTCCGCCGATGCGGCCGTTGCCATGACGACCAGACCGGCCTTGGCGGCCATCAGGCCCGAAATTCGATTGCGCATTATAAACTCCCTGTTCATCTGCCAAATTAGAAAGATATCTGGCCGCTCCTTTGGCAAACTCGCGGCCATTTCGGCCAACTTAGCGATATTCGTCCGCGCAAATCAACCTCAAGCCACAGGAAATCCCGGAGCAAGATCCGGTTTCACAGCGAAGTGAAGTGGTCTGCGCGATAAAAATGCTATCCCTCCGGCGCGGCCCGTTTTCGCGAAATTTCGATTGAGAGGAATGTATTGATGAAAAAACTTGTCCTTGTTGGCGTTGTTTGCGGAGCGGTCGGCTTCGTTCTTGGCAACGCGTTCTGGTATCTGGCCTCGCCGCTCTGGATCGACCGGGAAGTTTCGGAAACCCTGAACCGCACCGAAGCGACCA
>JBFIHV010000130.1:0-7088 GCA_041601595.1 Amylibacter sp.
CACCCTGAAGGAATGCCGCTTTCCCGAAGGCAATATCAGTTCGGACGCCTTCGCCTATCTGGTGATTCAGGACGACCGCAACGAGACACCCAATTTCGACGGCTGGATGATCGCCTCCAGCCCCGCACTGTCGGCGCTGGAACATCCGCGCTATGACGTCTGGGTGACCAGGTGCACGACCTCTTCCTGAGGCGTCGCAGGGCTCAGTTTCAGAAAATCAGCCGGCTTTTCCAAGGCAATACGCAGCCTGTCCAGGTACTCGGCCTGCGGGATTTCGATTGCGCCAAGGGATTCCAGGTGCGGCGTCAGGAACTGCGTATCGAAAAGGGTGAATCCGCCGGTGCGCAGACGCGCCACCAGGTTGGCGAGCGCGATTTTGGATGCGTCCGTGGCGCGCGAAAACATGCTCTCGCCGAAGAAGGCCCGCCCGAGAGCCACGCCGTAGACCCCGCCGATCAGGCGTCCGTCGCGAAAAACCTCGACCGAATGGGCGAACCCCATGCTGTGCAGGCGCAGGTAGAGGTCGAATATCCTGTCGTTGATCCAAGTCTCCGGCCGGTCGGCGCAGGCGCGGACCACTTCGGCGAAGCAGGTGTCGACAGAGACAGAGTAGTCGGCGCGCCGCATCCGCCGCCGCAGGGAGCGCGAGATGCGGAAACCGTCCAGCGGGAAAATTCCGCGCAACTGCGGCTCGACCCAGAAGATTTCAGGATTGTCGGCGCTTTCCGCCATTGGAAAGACGCCGGAGGCATAGGCGTGCAGCAGCACCTCCGGCGTGATCTTCTGACGTGTCGATCCGCTCATTTCGCGGGGCGGTTCCTCAGGGTTTCGGCGGCGCGTTCGCAGCCAGCCATTTTTCCAGCCAGTGAATGTTGTAATCGCCGGACTTGATCGCTTCTTCCTGCAGCAAGGCGTGGAACAGCGGAACGGTGGTGTCGATGCCGTCGATGATCAGCTCGCCCAGGGCGCGTTTCAGGCGCGCCAGCGCCGCGGGACGGTCGGAACCGAAGACGATCAGCTTGGCGATCAGGCTGTCGTAATAGGGCGGGATCGTGTAGCCGTCATAGATCGCGCTGTCCATGCGCACGCCCAGTCCGCCGGGCGCGTGATAGGTCGTGACCTTGCCGGGGCAGGGCGAGAATTGCGGCACTTTTTCCGCGTTGATCCGAACCTCGATGGCGTGGCCGTGCAGAACAAGGTCCTTCTGCTTGAACGAGAGGGTCTCGCCGGAGGCGACGCGCAGTTGCTCCTTGACCAGATCGACGCGATAGATCGCCTCGGTCACGGGATGTTCGACCTGAAGACGGGTGTTCATCTCGATGAAGAAGAACTCGCCGTTCTCATAGAGGAATTCGATGGTTCCGGCGCCGGAATATTTAATGTTTGCAATGGCATCCGCGCAGACCTTGCCGATCCTGGCGCGGGTCTTTTCGTCGATCGCGGGCCCCGGGGCCTCTTCCAGAACCTTCTGGTGGCGGCGTTGCAGCGAACAGTCGCGTTCGCCCAGATGCACAGCGTTGCCCTTGCCGTCGCCGAAGACCTGAACCTCGATATGGCGCGGCAGGGTCAGGTATTTCTCGATATAGACCTCGTCATTGCCGAAGGCGGCCTTGGATTCGGAGCGTGCGGTCGAAAACGCCTCTGACAGGTCCTCGCGGATCTTGGCCAGTTTCATGCCGCGCCCGCCGCCGCCGGCGGTGGCCTTGACGATGACCGGATAGCCCATCTTGTCGGCGACCTTGTAGGCCTCTTCCAGTGTCGGCACGCCGCCGTCCGAACCCGGAACGCAGGGCACGCCCAGCTTCTTCATGGTGTCCTTGGCGGTGATCTTGTCGCCCATCATGCGGATGTGCTCGGCCGAGGGGCCGATGAATTTCAGCCCGTGATCCTCGATGATCTGGACGAATTCGGCGTTTTCCGACAGAAAGCCGTAGCCCGGATGGATCGCCTCGGCGCCGGTGACCTCGCAGGCGGAAATCAGGGCGGCCATGTTGAGGTAGCTCAACGTGCTGGGCGGAGGGCCGATACAGACGCTTTCATCCGCCATGCGGACGTGCATCGCATCGGCGTCGGCGGTCGAATGCACCGCGACAGTGGCGACACCCATTTCCTTGCAGGCCCGAATGACGCGAAGGGCGATCTCGCCGCGGTTAGCGATCAGTATCTTGGAAAACATGGTTGGCCCCTCGTTTATTCAATGATGACGAGTGGAGAGCCGTATTCCACAGGCGAAGAATCCTCGACCAGAATCCGGACGACCTTGCCGGCTTTCGGTGCAGGTATCTGGTTCATGGTTTTCATGGCTTCGACGATCAGCAGGGTCTGGCCCTCTTTCACCTGGTCGCCGACGGAAACGAAGGGCGCGGCGCCGGGTTCGGGGCGCAGGTAGGCCGTACCGACCATGGGCGAGGGAACGGCGCCGGGGTGCTTCGACGGATCGTCAACCGCGGCGGCAGGCGCAGGCGCGGCGGCGGCCGGTGCCGCAGGAGCGGCGGCAGGGGCAGGCGCATGGGCGACGGGCGCGTGCACAGGCGCGGCGACAACGGTATGGCGGGAAACCCGGACGTTCAGGGACTGATCCTCGCCATAGTCGCGTTTCACTTGCAACTCGGTCAGATCATTCTCGCGGAGCACCTCCGCCAGCGCCTGAATGAATGCCACGTCGGCATCTTGGTCTTTTTTCGTCATTTTATCCTCAACAAAAGCCGCCCCTTTTGTGGTCGGGGTGGGTCGTTTATAGGTGGTTTTCGGACTCGTGGAAAGCTTAGAAAAGTACAATCGTCAGTTTGACAGGCTGCGGCCGTGTTCGATGGCGCCCTTGAATTGCGGCGACGGCAGATAGCCACGCACTATCAGGTTGCCGATGGTGAAGGTCGGCGTGCCGGATACCCGCATCCTCATCCCGAGGTCGCGGACCTCTTCGATCTGCGCCTCGATTTCCGGATCATCGTAAGCGGCGATAATCGCGTCGGCGTCCACGTTGGCGGATTTAGCCAGACGTCCGATGGTCTGCGCGTTGATCGGCCCGTTGAATTCCATCAGCGCATCATGCATGCGCAGGTAAGCCTCCGGTCCCTGCGTGCGCAGCGTCGCGATGGCGACCTTGCTGGAATTGACCGATTCCTGACCGAGGATCGGATATTCCTTGACGATCCAGCGGATGTTGCCGTCCTGCTTGAGGATTTCCGCCAGTTCCGGATGGGCGCGGCGGCAATAGGTGCAGCGGTAGTCGAGGAATTCGACGATGGTCAGGTTGCCGTCCGGATTGCCGCCGACGTAGGAATAGCCGTCGTCATACAGCTCGTCCCGGAATTGCGCGACCAGTTCCATATCGGATGCGCGCTCGGCCTCGGCGTCCTTGGCGGCCTGTGCTTCCTCTCGGACGCGCAGAACCTCGATCGCCTCCATCAGGACCTCGGGGTTTTCAAGCAGGTAGCTGCGCACTTCGCTGCGGAACTGCTGGCGTTCGGCGTCGGACATGTTCGACATGTCGAAAGCCTGCAGCGGCAGGGCGGCCCAGATCAGACCGGTCAGGAGTATCAGAAATTTGCGCATAAAACCTACTTTCCGTCATTCATTCGTTTAGAGGCGATAATAATGTCGTCCGCCTTGAGCCATCCGCTGGTTCCCTGCGGCAGAACCTGCCTGGCCCGTTCGGCATGTATTGTGGCCTGTTTGAAGTCAGACGCAAGGGCATATCTTTCCGCCGTGATCAAAGAGGCCATCCCGGCCTGCCCGTCGCGGGCGTAGGCGAGCGCGAGATTGTACAGCGTCGCGCCGTCGCGCGAATCCTTTGCGTAGGACTTTTTCAGGATTTCCAGCGCCGCCTTGTTGTTGGCGGCGGTGTCCGTGGCCAGCAAGGCCCGTCCCAGACCGCTCTGGATGAGGGGCTCGTCCGGGGCGAGTTCGGCGGCCCTGCGATAGGCCTGAACCGAGGCGGCGGCCTTGCCGTTTTCCAGCAGGAACTGCCCCTCGAGTTCATGGTAGAAGGCATCGTCCGGCCGAAGCTTGATCAGACGCCCGATCGCCTCGGCCGCCTTGTCCTGATCGGGAAGCCGGTGCCAGGCGACCGCGCGGGCCAGTTGCGCGGCCTCGCTGTTATCAGAGGCAGGATAGCGTTTCAGTGTCGATTTCGGCGTGTCGAGGAAGCCGCGGAATTTCGCGACCGACCGGGCGTACCAGTATTCGATATCGGGCGCCTGCGCGCTGTCCCTGGGCCTGTAGGCCGCCACGTAGCTGCGAAGCCGCGATATGCGCTCGGACGACAACGGGTGGGTCTGGGCATAGGGGTCGACGTTCTGCACGCTCAGCAGTTCCTGACCGCGAAACAGGTCCAGAACCTCGATCGCCGCGGCGGGATCGATGCCGGCGTCGGCCATGTAGCGCGCGCCCGACTGGTCGGCGCTGGCCTCTTGCGAACGGGTGTTCGCCAGGATGCTCCGTTGGACGGCGTCGGCCGTGCCGAATGTCAACGCCGCCCCGGCTTGCGAATTGCCTGAAACGGCGGTTATCAGGCCCAGGATAACGCCGATCCCGGCGGCGGTTTGCGCGCTGGCGACGCTCGCGGCCCTCTGGGTTGCGTGCCCGCCGGTGATATGGCCGATTTCATGGGCGATCACGGCCTGGAGCATGTCCACAGATTTCAGGCGCATGACCAGACCGGCATTGATGAAGATATTGTTGCCGCCCGCCACGAAGGCGTTCATCGAACGGTCGTTGACGATCAGGATATTGGTCGAACTGACCGGCAGGCCTGCCTTTTGCAGCAGCGGTCGTGCGGCCGAGTTCAGCGTGCGTTCAATCTCCGCATCGCGGATCAGGCCCTGCGCCGCGGCCGGATGCACGACCAGGCCGAGCGCGAACAGGGCGAGCGTCACGGATTTTATTGTGTTTCCAAACAAGGTCCAGGCGCCACTTCTTGATCTCGGCACGCGCTGCGCCATTCAGATTTGTGTCGCAGGGAGCCTAGGGGAATTCGACCCTTTATGGCAACCCGCAGAACCGCAGGTCGCCATAAAGTGATGTCTCGGGTCGTTGTCCGCGCGGCCCTTTCAAGGACCGCCGGTTATCTGGACCACCAGCCGCGTTTTTTCGGCTTTTCTTGCTTGGCTTCGGCCGTGGTCTCGAGTTCCGGTTCGGGCTTCGGCGCGGCCGCCGGTTCCGGCGCCGGTTCAGGGGCTTTCCCGGCCTCGGGCTCCGGTTGCTCTTCGGCCACCGGCTCGGAGACGGCGGGTTCGGCCGGGGCTTCCTCGGCGGCGACCGCCTTCTTCTTGCGCGGCGCGCGTTTCGGCTTGGGCTTTTCGACTGGTTCGGCCTCGGGCGCGGCCTCGGCGGGTTCAGCGGCTGCCTCAGGCTGCTCGGCTACGGGTTCCTCGGCCTTTTTCTTGCGCGGTGCGCGCTTGCGCTTCGGCTTCTCGGCGGGCGCTTCCTCCGCGGCCGCAGGTTCGGCTTCTGTCGCCGCAGGTTCGGCTTCGGCGCTGACGGCCTCCGCTTCCGCCTCGACGGCAGGTTCCTCGGCCTTTTTCTTGCGCGGTGCGCGCTTGCGCTTCGGCTTCTCGGCAGGGGTCTCCTCGGCCGCTTCGGGCTTCGGCGCTTCCTCCGCTTTCACTTCCGGCTCCTGAGTCGTCTCGGCTGCGGCTGCTTCCTGTCCGTTTTCTCCGGCATCCTGCGAGCGGCCGCCGCGACGCCGACGGCGGCGGCGTTTCTTCTTCGGCTGCTCGTCATTTTCGCCGGCAGCTTCCACCGACGCGGGTTGTTGTTGCACCTGAGGCTGGGCCGCCTCCATCTCCGTGCTTTCGACGGTAATGGTCTGCGGCGCTTCCGGCGCTGTGATCACCCGGCTGGCGGTCTTGAACAGCTCGACCGTGTAGTCGGGGCTGATCAGGTTTATGTCCGCCTCGATCCGGATCGACATGCCGTAGCGTTTCTCGATCTTGGCGACGTGTTCGCGCTTGGCGTTCAGCAGGTAGTTGGCGATGGCGACCGGCGCCTTGACCAGGACTTCCTTGCTGCGCTGGCGCACGCCTTCCTCTTCCAGTTCGCGCAGGATGGCGAGCGACTGGTTGTCGTCGGACCGGACGATGCCGGTGCCGTGGCAGGAGGGGCAGGGCGCGGTCGTCGCCTCGATCATGCCGGGGCGCAGCCGCTGGCGCGACATTTCCATCAGGCCGAAGCCGGATATCTTGCCGACCTGGATGCGGGCGCGGTCGTCCTTCAGCTTGTCCTTGATGCGGCGCTCGACTGCGGCGTTGTTGCGCCGCTCTTCCATGTCGATGAAGTCGATGACGATCAGACCGGCGAGGTCGCGCAGGCGCAACTGGCGGGCCACCTCGTCGGCGGCTTCGAGGTTGGTGCGAAGCGCGGTGTCCTCGATCGAGCCTTCCTTGGTCGATTTGCCGGAGTTCACGTCGATGGCGACCAGCGCCTCGGTCACGCCGATAACGATATAGCCGCCGGATTTCAACTGCACGGTCGGGTTGAACATGCCGCTGAGGTAGCCCTCGACCTGATAGCGCGCGAACAGCGGCATCGGATCGGTATAGAGCTTGACCTTTTCGGCGCGGTTCGGGACCAGCATGGTCATGTAGTCCCTGGCGATCTGGAACCCTTCGTCGCCCTCGACCAGAATTTCGTCGATATCGCTGTTGTAGAGGTCGCGGATCGAACGCTTGATCAGGTCGCCTTCGGCATAGATCTGCGCCGGCGCGATGGATTTGAGCGTCAGGTCGCGGACCTGCTCCCACTGGCGTTGCAGGTATTCGTAGTCGCGCTTGATATCGGTCTTGTTGCGCTTCGCGCCCGCCGTGCGGATGATCAGACCGGCGCCTTTCGGCACCTCGATCTCGCTGGCGACGGATTTCAGCTTCTTGCGATCGGCAGCATTGGTGATCTTGCGGGAAATGCCGCCGCCGCGCGCCGTGTTCGGCATCAGGACGCAATAGCGTCCAGCCAGCGACAGATAGGTGGTCAGCGCCGCGCCCTTGTTGCCGCGCTCTTCCTTGACGACCTGCACCAGCATGATCTGGCGGACCTTGATGACTTCCTGGATCTTGTAGCGCCGCGGCCGCGGTTTGCGGGGGCGGACTTCG
>JBFIHV010000131.1:0-7085 GCA_041601595.1 Amylibacter sp.
CCGACGGCGGAACTTACGAGGGCGACTGGGTCGACGGCAAGATGACCGGACAGGGCCGCGCGGTCTATGCCAGCGGCATCGTCTACGAGGGCGGTTTCCTCGACGCGCAGCACCACGGCAAGGGCGTCATGACCGACCCGCAGGGCTATCGCTACAGCGGCGACTGGGTCGAGGGCCAGAAAAACGGCAGGGCGGATATCATCTATGCCGACGGCAGCCTCTACAAGGGCGAGGTCCGCAACGGCGTACGCGACGGTCAGGGCCAGCTGACGGCGGCCAACGGGCTGCATTACGACGGCGGCTGGAAGAACGGCGAACTGTCCGGCATGGGCAGGCTGACCTACGGCAACGGCGATGTCTACGAGGGCATGTTCGAGGGCGGCAAGCGCAATGGCCAGGGCACGCTGACCAAGCTGGACGGCGATGTCTTCACCGGCACCTATGTCGACGACCAGCGCAGCGGCACGGGGACGCTGAAGACCGGCGAAGGCTATATCTACACCGGCGAATGGGCCGGCGACCGGATCGCGGGCGAAGGCAAGATGACCTATCCCGACGGATCGACCTATAGCGGCGAATTCCGCAACGATGTGCCCTCGGGTTTCGGCCGCATCGACTACGCCACCGGCGGCAGTTACGAGGGCCAGTGGGTCGACGGCGTGATCGAGGGCAAGGGCATCGCCCGCTATGCAAACGGCACAATCTACGAAGGCGAATTCCGCAACGCCCGCAACCACGGCCAGGGCACGATACAATATGCCAACGGCTTTCGCTACGAAGGCGAATGGAAGGACGGCATGCGGGACGGCGACGGGGTGGCCTATTACTCGGACGGGTCGATCTATACCGGCGAATTCCGCGACGGCAAGCGCCACGGGCTGGGACGGCTGGATATGATCGACGGCTTCGTCTACGAGGGCGACTGGCTGGAGGGCAAGATCACCGGTCAGGGCATGGCGCAGGATGCCGACAACGTGCGCTACGAGGGCGGCTTCCTGGACGGGCTGCGCCACGGGCAGGGCACGCTGACCAATGCCGACGGCTCGGTCGTCGAAGGGGTCTGGGACAAGGGCGAGCTGGTCACGGAATAGGCCCGCCGGGCCTTACCAGACGATCCGGTCGCCCCGCCAGTCGAAGAAGCCTCCGCTGTCCGCCGGCGTCAACCCGTCCAGAACGCGCAACAGGTTCACGGCCGCCTCTGCCGGCTCCACCGCCGGATTGCCGCCGACGTATTTCCGCGTCAGCGCCGTGCGCACGGTACCGGGATGCAGCGCGACGCAGACGGCCTCTGGCCTTTTCCGCGCAATCTCGATCGCCGAGGTATGCACGATCTGGTTCAGCGCCGCCTTGGCCGCGCGGTAGGATATCCAGCCGCCGAGCCGATTGTCGCCGATGGACCCCACCCGCGCCGACAGCGCCGCGATCACGCCGCGCCTGCCCTCGGGCAAAAAACCGTGCAGGTGCTTGATCAACAAGGCCGGACCCAGCGCGTTCGTTTCGAACTGGGCGCGCAGCGCCTCGGGCGTCATGGCCATGACGGATTTTTCCGGCCCCTGCCCGTAGAGTTCCAGCGCGCCGGTGGCGATCAGGATCAGGTCGAACGGCCCGTCGAGGCCGGAGGCGAAGCCGCGGACGGAGCCTTCGTCGGTGATGTCCAGCCCGTCGGCGGAACGCGACGCCGTCACGACGCCGGCCATGCCGCAGATGTCGCCCAGCGCCAGCGTGACCGCACGTCCGATGCCGCCCGAGGCGCCGACGATCAGGGCGCGGGTGCCCGTATCCAGTGTTTTGAATTCGCTGCTCATGCCGGCGAAGCTAGTGCAATTTCCGCCCGTGTAAATCCGCATTCCCGTCAAACAGCCCGCATCGGCGAAAACCCGTCGTCCCGCGGCCCCGGAATGTAAAAAACGCAAAAGGGCCACATCGGCCCTTTTCTTTCCCGAAAATCGGCTTATAAGCTTCCATCATGTTGATGAGCGCACATATCGAACTGTTCACCGCCCCTGTGGCGGCCTTTGCTGTTGCTCTAATTCTACTTAGCCACCTCTGAGCGTGTCGGATACGGCGCGTGCGCTCAGGGGGTGAAATCCGCGCCGGTATCGTCCGAACAGCTAAGTAAAACAGAGAAAAATCATGACACAGAACCCCAAGCAAGACCGCGTGTTGATATTCGACACGACGCTGCGTGACGGCGAGCAAAGCCCCGGCGCAACCATGAGCCACAGCGAAAAGCTGGAGATCGCCGAATTGCTCGACGAGATGGGCGTCGATATCATCGAGGCCGGTTTCCCGATCGCCTCGGAAGGCGATTTCAAGGCCGTGGCGGAAATCGCCGAACGCGCGAAAAACGCCGTGATCTGCGGCCTGGCGCGCGCCAACTACAAGGATATCGACCGCTGCTGGGAGGCGGTGAAACACGCCCGGCAGCCGCGCATCCACACCTTCATCGGCACCTCGCCGCTGCACCGCGACATCACGGCGCTGAACCAGGACGAGATGATCGCGCGCATCCACGATACCGTGACCCGCGCCCGCAACCTCTGCGATAACGTGCAATGGTCGCCGATGGACGCGACGCGGACGGAAGAGGATTACCTCTGCCGCACCGTGGAAACCGCGATCAAGGCCGGCGCGACCACGATCAACATTCCCGATACAGTCGGCTATACCGCGCCGCGCGAAAGCGCCGATCTGATCCGCATGCTGATCAACAGGGTGCCCGGCGCGGACAAGGTGATTTTCGCCACCCATTGCCACAACGACCTCGGCATGGCGACCGCAAACGCGCTGGCCGCCGTCGAGGGCGGCGCGCGCCAGATCGAGTGCACCATCAACGGTCTGGGCGAGCGCGCCGGCAACACCGCGCTGGAAGAGGTCGTGATGGCCTTGCGCGTGCGCAACGACATCATGCCCTATTACACCGGCATCGACACAACCAAGATCATGAACATCAGCCGCCGCGTGGCGTCGGTTTCGGGCTTCTCGGTCCAGTACAACAAGGCGATCGTCGGCAAGAACGCCTTCGCCCATGAAAGCGGCATCCATCAGGACGGCATGCTGAAAAACGCCGAGACATTCGAGATCATGCGCCCGCAGGATATCGGGCTGTCGTCGTCCTCTCTGCCGCTCGGCAAGCACTCGGGGCGGGCCGCCTTGCGGGCCAAGCTGAAGGATCTGGGCTACGAGCTTGGCGACAACCAGTTGAAGGACGTCTTCGTGCGCTTCAAGGAACTGGCCGACCGCAAGAAGGAGGTCTATGACGACGACCTGATCGCGCTTATGACCGACAGCGCGGCCGAGGCCGGCAGCGAGCATCTGAAGGTGAAGTTCCTGCGCGTGATCTGCGGCACCGAGGCGCCGCAGTCCGCCGACCTGACCCTGACCATCGACGGCAAGGATTTCCAGACCACGGCGCAGGGCGACGGGCCGGTGGACGCCACCTTCAACGCCGTCAAGGCGCTGTACCCGCATAACGTCCGGCTGCAGCTCTATCAGGTGCATGCCGTGACCGAGGGAACCGACGCGCAGGCCACGGTCAGCGTGCGGATGGAAGAGGACGGGCGAATCGTTACCGGACAGTCGGCCGATACCGATACCGTGGTCGCCAGCGCCAAGGCTTACGTCCACGCGCTGAACAAACTGATCCTCCGGCGGCAGCAACCGGTGTTCAACGCGCAGATGTCCGCGCCGAAATAGTGACGGATTGCGGGGCAAGGGTGTTTACCCTGCCCCGTATTCATTCCCGCTGCCGGAAATCAAGACAATTGGCAAGAATACGCCGAGTTTTCCCGGCGGCTCCCTCTTTACGGATAGAGCCTATCGGCCGTATATGGTTATTGATAAACGAGGACAGGTAGAAGCGTTTTCTGCTGACAAAAAGGGTTTATAAATGCTGGGCGCTTTGACAGGTATCTTTTCCGCTGACATGGCCATTGATCTGGGGACCGCGAACACGCTGGTCTATATCAAGGGCAAGGGCATCGTCCTGAACGAGCCCTCGGTCGTGGCCTACAGCATCAAGGACGGCCGCAAGCAGGTTCTGGCCGTGGGCGAGGACGCCAAGCTGATGCTGGGCCGCACGCCCGGGTCGATCGAGGCGATCCGCCCGATGCGCGACGGCGTGATCGCCGATTTCGACGTCGCCGAAGAGATGATCAAGCATTTCATCCGCAAGGTGCACAGCCGGTCCTGGATTTCCAAGCCGCGCGTCGTGGTCTGCGTGCCGCATGGCGCGACGCCCGTGGAAAAGCGCGCCATCCGCCAGTCGGTGCTGTCGGCGGGCGCCCGCAAGGCCGGGCTGATCGCGGAACCGATCGCGGCGGCCATCGGCGCGGGAATGCCGATCACCGAGCCGACCGGATCGATGGTCGTCGACATCGGCGGCGGCACGACCGAGGTGGCCGTGATCTCGCTGGGCGATATCGTCTATGCGCGCTCCGTCCGGGTCGGCGGCGACCGCATGGACGAGGCGATCATTTCCTATCTTCGGCGCCAGCAGAACCTGCTGGTCGGCGAAAGCACGGCAGAGCGGATCAAGACCACCATCGGCATGGCGCGGATGCCGAACGACGGCAAAGGCAAGACGATGGACGTGCGCGGCCGCGACCTGCTGAACGGTGTGCCCAAGGAAATCACCATCACCCAGGCGATGATCGCCGATGCGCTGTCCGAAACGGTGCAGCAGATCTGCGACGCCGTCATGGTGGCGCTGGAATCGACCCCGCCCGATCTGGCCGCCGATATCGTCGACCGCGGCGTGATGCTGACCGGCGGCGGCGCGCTGTTGGGCGATCTCGACCTCGCGCTGCGCGAAAAGACCGGACTGGCGATCTCGGTCGCCGACCAGCCGCTGGACTGCGTGGCGCTGGGCACCGGAAAATCACTGGAATACCAGAAGCAACTGGCGCATATCATCGACTTCGAGAGCTAGGTCGCACCCGGACCCTGGGGGAGACAAGTGGCAAAGAGAGACGACAACGACATAAGCTTCGCCAAATCCCTTCGGCGGCTTGGCTTCTTTTTGCTGCTGATGTTTCTGGCCGGTCTGGTTCTGCTGTGGCGCATCGACAACCCGCGGGCGGAGCGGCTGCGCATCGCCGTCGTCGACCGGCTGGTGCCGAACATGGACTGGGCGCTGCAACCGGTGACGAAAGCCGCCCGAATGGTGGCGGATTTCCAGTCTTACGCCCAGATTTACCAGCAAAACCAGGATCTTCGCCAAGAGCTGCAGCAGATGAAGGCCTGGCGCGAGGCGGCGCTGCAACTGGAACAGAAGAACGCCAAGCTGCTGGACCTGAACAAGGTCCGGCTGAACCCTAAGCTCAGCTATCTGACCGGCGTGGTGCTGACCGATGCCGGCAGCCCGTTCCGCCAGTCGGCCCTGATCAACATCGGGTCGCGCGACGGGGTCAAGGACGGCTGGCCGGCGATGGACGGGCTGGGGCTGGTGGGCCGCATATCGGGCGTCGGGCAGAACAGCAGCCGGGTGATCTTCGTCACCGACACCAACAGCCATATTCCGGTGCTGATCAAACCCTTCGACCAGCGCGCCATCCTGACCGGGGACAACACGCTGCTGCCGCCGCTCGATTTTCTGGAGAACTCCGACAGGGTGCAACCCGGCGACCGGGTCGTGACATCCGGTGACGGCGGCGTGTTCCCGAACGGGCTGTTGATCGGACAGGTGACGCAGGGCGCCAACGGCCGGCTGCGGGTGCGCCTGTCGGCGGATTACCGGCGACTGGAATTCCTGCGCATCATCCGGTTCGAGCCGACCGCGCCGATCAACAACCCCGACCGGCTGATCGGACCGGAATTTCCGCCGCCGCAGCCGGAACTGTCGGAGATGACACCGGCATCGGCGACGCAGGACGGGGTGGCGCAATGAAAAAGACGGAGCGGATAAAGAACCTGCGGGTGGCGGTGCTTTTCACCGCGAGTTTCGCGATCGTCCTGTTCGCCCGCCTGATCCCGCTCGACCTGATGCCGGGGCGGATCGCGCCGCCGGACATCCTGTTCGCCCTGCTCGTCGCGCTGCTGGTCCGTCGCCCCCGCGCCTTGCCGATGGTGCTTGTGGTCTTCCTGTTTCTGATCAATGACATCCTGTTGCAGCAGCCTCTGGGTCTGTGGACGCTGGTGGTCTTTGCCATATCGGAACTGGTCCGGAGTTCGCGCAGCGAAGTGCGCGAGATGCTGTTCCTGTCGGAATGGGTCTGGTTTGCCGGTCTTTACGGCGCGGCAAACGCGGCGGATTTCGCCCTGCGCGTCGTGCTTTTCGTTCCGCGAGAGCCGCTGACGCTGCTGCTGCCCGCGATCGTCTTCACGATCGCGGTCTATCCTCTGGTCGTGCTGTTCCTGAACCTCGTCTTCGGGGTCCAGAAACCGGTGCGCAGAGACTTCGCGGGGATGTCGGCGCGATGATGAGGCAAAGCAAATCCTCTGCGCAAAACCTGCGCGGGCGCCTGAACCGGCGCAGCCTGATCCTGTTCGGCGGCCAACTGGCGGTGGTCGGGTTGCTGGGCTGGCGGATGCGGCAGCTCGGCGTCAAGAAGTCCGAGGAATTCCGCCTGCTGGCCGAGGAAAACCGTGTCAACATGCGGCTGATCCCGCCGTCGCGCGGCCTGATCTTCGACCGGCGGGGCGAGGCGATCGCCACCAACACATCCGTGTACAAGATCGAGATGGTGCGCGAACAGGCCGGCGACCCCGAAGAGGTTCTGGAGCGCCTGTCGGCCATCGTGCCGCTGTCACGCGAAGACATCGACGGCGCGCTCAAGGAAATGTCGAAGCGGCGCGGCTTCGTGCCGGTCACTGTCGCAAGCGGGCTGGAATGGGAACATATCGCGGCCGTATCCGCAAATGCGCCCGTCCTGCCGGGAATTGTGCCGGCAGAGGGCCAGTTCCGCAAATATCCCAAGGGCGCGGATTTCGCCCATATCATTGGCTATGTCGGCCCGGTCAGCGATTATGACCTCGAACGCACCGACGACGACGACCCGCTGCTGCTGATCCCGAAATTCCAGATCGGCAAGAACGGCATCGAGGTGAAGCAGGATCAGGTTCTGCGCGGCGAGGCGGGCGTCAAG
>JBFIHV010000132.1:0-7062 GCA_041601595.1 Amylibacter sp.
CTTGTGGGTGAAGCTTCCGAAGCCATCAGGATTGCGCCCGATCCGGGCAAACTGGCGCTTTATGGCGTGACGTTGCAGCAACTGGCGGGAAAGGTTCAGGGGGCGAACAAGGCCTTCAGCACCGGACTGTTGCGCGACGGCGGCGAGCAGATCGACCTTGTCGCCGGCGAAACGCTGGCGTCGCCCGCGCAGATTGCCAACCTGCTGTTGACCACCCGCGACGGTCGGCCGGTCTATGTCGGTGACGTGGCCGACGTTTCGTTCGTACCGGATACTTCGGACCAGTTGGTCTCGCATGTCACGAGGGCAGAGGGAGGCGACATCGCGCGCACCCCCGCCGTGACGCTGGCGGTCGCCAAGCGGGCCGGGGCCAACGCCGTGGTTGTCGCGCATGAGATCCTTCAACGGGTCGAGGCCGCCGAAGGCCGGATCATACCCGATTCCGTAGAACTCACGATCACCCGCGATTACGGCGAGTCCGCGAACGAAAAAGCCAACGAACTGCTGTTCCACCTGGGGCTGGCGACGATCTCGATCATCGGTCTGGTGCTGCTGGCCATCGGCTGGCGCGAAAGCATCGTGGTGGCCGTGGTGATACCGGTCACGATCCTGCTGACGCTGTTCGCGGCCTGGATCATGGGCTATACGCTGAACCGGGTGTCGCTGTTTGCGCTGATCTTCTCCATCGGTATTCTGGTGGACGACGCGATCGTGGTCATCGAGAATATCTCCCGCCACTGGGCGATGCGCGACAAACGGGACCGCGCGCAGGCCGCCATCGACGCGGTGGCCGAAGTCGGCAACCCGACGATCGTGGCGACGCTGACAGTGGTCGCAGCGCTGTTGCCGATGCTGTTCGTATCCGGCCTGATGGGCCCCTACATGAGCCCCATTCCCGCCAATGCCAGCGCGGCCATGATCTTTTCCTTCTTCGTTGCGGTCATCATAACGCCGTGGCTGATGCTCAAGGTCGCCGGCAAGGCCGCCGTGGATCACGAAGGCGGTGACGGCCATCATGGCGGCGCGCTCGGGCGTATGTATTCGGCGGTCGCACGGCCGCTGCTGGCGTCGAAGGCGCGCAGCCTGACGTTTCTTCTGGTGACTGCGGCGCTGTCGTTCGGCTCGCTGGGGCTGCTGTATACGAAGGACGTCACCGTCAAGCTTCTGCCGTTCGATAACAAGACCGAACTGATGGTGGTGGTCGATATGCCCGAAGGCTCGTCCGTCGAGGCTACCGACGCGGTTGCGCAGGCGGTGGCCCGCACCGCACTGGACCTGCCGGAGGTTCTTTCGGCGCAGACCCATTCGGGTTCCGCGGCCGCGTTCAATTTCAACGGGCTCGTCCGGCATTACTATCTGCGCGCGCAGCCCCACATGGGGGACGTGCAGGTCAATCTGACCGCGAAAGATCACCGGGACCGGAGCAGCCATGACATAGCGCTTGATCTGCGCGAGAGGCTGACCGCGCTGGAACTGCCGGAGGGCGTTCGCCTGAAAACGGTAGAGCCGCCGCCCGGTCCTCCGGTCATGGCCACGCTTCTGGCAGAGGTCTACGGACCCGATCCCCAATCCCGCCGCGCCGCGGCCGGCAAGATCCGGGAGGCGTTCGAGCAGGTCCCCTTCGTCGTCGATGTGGACGACAGTTTCGGCACGCCGCCGCGCCGCCTGCGCGCCACGATCTCGACCGACGATCTGGAGTATTTCGCGGTGCTGGAGCAGGACGTGTTCGAAACTCTGGGCATTCTGAACGGCGGCATGACGGTCGGCTATTCGCATCGCGGCGAGGGACGGTATCCGATCCCGATCATGGTGGAGCGCCCGAAAAGCGAGCGCGTCATGGACGAGGCTTTCCTGTCGACCCCGATCCCTGCGAATGTGATCCCCGGCGCGCGTGGAGTGGTTGAGCTTGGCGATGTCATCCGCGTTGAGGAAGAACGCGCCAGCTTTCCGATCTATCGCCATAACGGCCGCTATGCAGAGATGGTCACGGCCGAACTGGCCGGCGATTTCGAAGCACCGCTCTATGGCATGATCGCCGTTGCCGACGTGCTCGACGGGCTCGACTGGCCCGAAGGACAGAAACCCGAAATCGCGCTGAACGGCCAGCCGAGCGACGAGTCCGGCGTTACCCTGCTGTGGGACGGCGAGTGGGAAGTGACGTGGATCACCTTCCGCGACATGGGTGCTGCCTTCGCCATTGCTCTGCTCGGTATTTACATTCTGGTAGTGGCGCAGTTCGGATCGTTCCGGCTGCCGCTTGTGATCCTGACGCCGGTGCCGCTGACCTTCCTCGGCATCATGGGGGGGCACTGGCTGTTCGGCGCGCCATTCTCGGCCACCTCGATGATCGGTTTCATCGCGCTGGCGGGCATTATCGTCCGGAACTCGATCCTGCTGGTGGATTTCATCCGCCACACCGACCCGGCGGGCAAGTCGCCCGTGGACATCCTGATCGAGGCCGGCGCGGTCCGGTTCAAGCCGATCCTGCTGACCGCGATTGCCGCCATGATCGGGGCCGTCGTCATTCTGGCCGATCCGATCTTTCAGGGACTCGCGATCTCGCTGCTCTTCGGTCTGCTGAGTTCGACCCTGCTGACGGTACTGGTGATTCCGGCGATCTATCGTGTTTTCAAGACATGATGTCAGGGGCGGTTTGACAGGGAAATTCGCGTGGTTTCCGGTTCCGGTCCTTATGGAACGGGTCCGGAAACTCTAAGTTTCCTATTGTCGGCAGGGCAGAAAGGCTGTTCACTTTGCCGGAAACAGGCGGCAAGGTCAGAATATGAACGACAAGTCAAACCACATGCCTACGGTAGCTTTGGGCTTCATCGCCTCGGGCCGGCCTGCGGCTTTGGCGACCGTCCTGTCAACCTGGGGCTCGGCGCCGCGCCGCGCAGGATCGCAACTGGCGATTGCGCAGGACGGCGCGTTCTTCGGTTCGGTGTCCGGCGGCTGTGTCGAGGGCGCGGTGATCCTCGCGGCGCAAGAGGCGCTGTCGGATGGCGAATGCCGGGTTCTGGAATATGGCGTGGCCGATCAGGATGCCTTTGCCGTCGGGCTGGCCTGCGGCGGCAATATCCGCATTCTGGTCGAGCCGGTCGGTGTGGGCAAAGGGCCCGACAAAAAGACAATCGAAGCTCTTGCCGAGGCCTATGCCGCGCGTCGTCCGATCGGGTATCAGGTTGATCTGCGAACTTGGCAGCGCCGTTTGATCGACGCGGAGATGCCCGACCACGCGGCCATTTTTGCGCAGGACAGATCGGCTCTGGAGGGCGACACGTTCACATTGGTCTTCAATCCGCCGCTCAAGATGATCATCGTCGGCGCGGTCCATATCAGCCAGACGCTGGCCGCCATTGCGCGCATGGCGGGCTACGGCGTGCATATCGTTGATCCGCGAAAAAGCTTTGCAAGCGCCGAACGGTTTCCGGAGGACGAGATCATGGACGTCTGGCCGGACGAGGCGCTCGGGCAGATCGGAACGGATGCGCGGACAGCGATCGTCACGCTGACCCATGACCCCAAACTGGACAATCCGGCGCTGGAAACGGCGTTGCGCGGCGATGCCTTTTATATCGGATCGCTCGGGTCGAAGCGCACGCATGCCAAACGGGTGGCGCATCTGAAACAGGCCGGTTTCTCGGATGCCGAGATCGCGCGGATACACGCGCCGATAGGTCTGGATATCGGGTCTTCGTCACCCGCCGAGATTGCCGTGGCGATCATGGCCGAGGTCACGGAAAGCCTGCGCAAGCCGGAAACACGGCGATGAAATTCGGGCGGGTTCCCTCCGCACGGGCCGGGGGTCTGATCCTCGCCCATTCGGTTCGGGCCGGTGCGGAACGCCTTAAGAAAGGCAGCGTTCTGAGTGACGCCGATATCAGGATACTGGTGGAGGCAGGCGTGCCGGATGTAACGGTTGCCACTCTGGAAGCCGGTGACATCCACGAGGACAGCGCGGCTCAACTGGTCGGCCAGGCGCTGCAAGGGGCGCATATGTCCCTGACCGAACCATTTGCGGGCCGGGTCAATCTGGTTGCCGAGGCCGACGGCGTCCTGTCGCTGAGGCCGGAGGCCGTCACGGCGGTCAACAGCGTGGACGAGGCGATCACCCTCGCGACGCTGCCCGCCTTCGCGCGGGTGCGAAAGGGAACGCTGCTGGCGACAATCAAGATCATTCCCTACGGGGTTGCGCGGCAATCGTTAGAGGCGGCGATCGGTGTCGCGGGGGCGGATGCCTTGACCGTGGCGCCTTTCCTGCCCAGAACATACGATTTGATCCTGACGAGCACGCCCGGCTTCAAGGACAGCTTGCTCGTCAAGGGCCAGAAGGCGGCAGAGAGCCGCGCCGCCGCTTTGGCCTGGGTCATGCGGTCCTGCGCAACGGTCGACCACAATTGCGAGGCCGTCGCAGCGGCGATTGCAGACAGCGCGGCGGACATTGTCCTGATACTCGGGGCCTCGGCCACGTCCGACCGGCGGGACGTGATCCCCGCGGGTCTGGTCGAAGCCGGCGGAGAGGTCATCCGGTTCGGCATGCCGGTCGATCCCGGCAACCTGCTGGTTCTGGGCCGGAGGGGCGGCCAGTCGGTGGTCGGCCTGCCGGGATGTGCGCGGGCGCCCGCGCTGAACGGGGCGGATTGGGTGCTGGAACGGCTGGCGGCGGGTCTGCCCATGACCGACGACGATTTCGCGAGGATGGGCCTCGGCGGGTTGTTGAAGGAAGTTCCGGACCGGATACAGCCCCGCGCGATGCGCAAAACCGCGAACGGCCCCGTGTCTGCGGTCTTGCTGGCCGCGGGCGCGTCCAGCCGGATGGGCGGCGAAAACAAGCTTTTGCGACGGATCGAAGGCGTCCCGTTGCTGCGCAGATCGGCCGAAACCCTGCTGGCGGCGAACATCGACGAGTGCGTGGTCGTGATCCCGCCCGATGCCGCCGCGCTCCGCCAGACGCTGGAGGGGCTGAGCGTCAGGATTGTCGAGGCGGCGGATGCAGCGCTCGGCATGTCGGCGTCACTGCGAGCAGGGGTCAGTTCCGTAAGGGGCGGCGCAAAGGCGGTTCTGGTGGCCCTTGCGGACATGCCGGACGTGACCCCCGAGGCCATAAACACCGTCATAAAGGCCCATGACTCCGCCAAGGGGCGCCTCATCATCTGTCCGGTCGACGGCGCCGGAAAGCGCGGCCACCCCGTTCTGTTCGACCGCCGGTATTTCGAGAGCCTTCTGGAGCAGTCGGGAGACAGGGGCGCGCGCGACGTTCTGCGCGCCGTGCCGGAGGCGGTATACGAGGTCCGGCTGGATGCGGCCGTGACTTGCGATCTGGACACGCCGGAAGACTGGCGGGACTGGGAGAAGTCGAACGGGTCCCGCAGGAAAAAGCCCGGTTGAACCGGGCAGGGCGAAATAGCCGCCCCACCTGAGGCCCCTTCCGCTATGTCAAGACCTGACCCGAGATCATCCGCCTGGAAGTTGTGCTGTAGGTCGGATTGCCGTTTTCATTTCGGAATGCGGAAGATCTTCTGCATGAACGCAGGATTGATGTCAGCCATGAACCTACAGAGATCTGGTGGAGCCGTTTCGGCTTGATCTCGCGAAGGAAATCCGGAAGCGGCCGGTTGGTTTGATGCGTGCTTGTTCGAACTGGCAATGGCGTATGGACCATGGTTTCGCGCGTACAATTTGATTCCCATGGCCGAAAAATAACGGCATGAAGCAAATTTTGGCATTTGCCGTTTCAACCTTCAGGCCGCCGCGCCGACCATACGCGACCGCGCTTGACGGAGGCTATCAGGCGGGTTTCCTCGACCATTCAGTCAAGCCAAAAGCGTCCGGGTCAGGGGGGCATCAGGGTCCTTCAGCCCGTCGATCACGTTGAAATGGTGCCGGTTCGGTTCGATAATCGTGTCGATGAGGCAACCATTCTGCCAAGCCGTTTGCAGCAGGTGGCTTTGCCTGATGAACTCCGGGCGCTCGTCCGCGCCGACCCAACAGGTCAAATTGGCGGAAGGTAAGGGTGTGGCGAGACAGGGACTCTCCCGAGCGGCTTCTTCCTTCGTAAGGAGCAGGCTCTCATTCAGCCTGGTTTTGCAAAGGTTCCTCAGGTCGTGAAGCCCGCTGATCGATACGGTTTTGGCGATGCGGTTTTGAATTTGTTCCGGCAGCAGTGACTTGTCGCTGATCATTCGGGTGACCAGATGCCCGCCGGCGGAATGGCCCGCCAGGCGAATCGGGCCGGAAACATACCCGGCCGCGCAGGTAATGGCTCGTGCGACCTCCTGCGTTATCGCGTGAATGCGGGCGCCCGGTGCCAGTGTGTAGGAGGGGATGGCCACAGCGAGGCCATGGGCAAGGGCCCCTGTGGCCAGATCTGAGAAGAACGTCCGGTCCAGTTTGGTCCAGTATCCGCCGTGGACAAAGATCGCCAACCCCCCGGTATTTTCTGCGGGCCAGAAGATATCCAGTTTCTGGCGGTCGCCCGATCCGTAGGGCACCGCCAGATCGGCTTGCGCCCGGCGCCTGAACGCGGCCGCGCGGGCCTGCCATATGTCGAAATAGCTCAGAGCGCCGGGGATATGTCCAACATTGTCGAAGGCATCATCCCAGTCCGTCATTTCCGATAGTCCCGCCCGTAAAGTGAAAACCCGATTGCATTGTAGCGCATAAACATTAGGGTCCTTCAAGGAACTTCGTGACATCCAGGGAGAGGTCGATGAATGTAATTTTTGTTCAACTCCGGTGCAAACCCGGTACCGCCTACAGTGTTGCCGATGCCCTCTACGACCGGGAAATCGTGTCACAGCTTTTCTCCACCAGCGGGGAATGGGATTTGCTGGCGCAGATATATCCGCCCGAGGGTGTCGATATCGGCAAATGGGTGAATGACAACGTGCTGACCATCGAGGGTATCGAACGGTCGCTGACAACCATGACTTTCAAGGCTTTTTAAGGCCAAAAAACGGGCGCAGATGCCGGAACTCAATAAAGGGAGAAAAGAATGTTGAAATCACTCACGGGGATTGCCGTTGCGGCGGCGCTTGTTGCCGGACCCGCACTGGCGGCGGA
>JBFIHV010000133.1:0-7045 GCA_041601595.1 Amylibacter sp.
TCCACGACCAGCTTGTGACGCAACCTGTTCTGGAACTGGCGCGGCGCGAAGCGATCGTCGTCGAAACCGGCAAGAAGGGCTACGGCCCCTCCTGGAAACAGGACGATATCAATGCCCTTATGATCAAGCATGCCGCGCAGGGGCGCCACGTCGTGCGCCTGAAATCCGGCGATCCAACGGTTTTCGGCCGGCTGGACGAGGAAATGGATGCGCTCGACGATGCGGGCGTCGCCTGGGAAATCGTTCCCGGTATTACCGCAGCCTCGGCTGCAGCGGCCAGCATGGGCGCTTCGCTGACCAAACGCGGGCGCAATTCTTCGCTGCGTATCCTGACCGGCCATGACATGCAGGGTTTTGCCGAGCATGACTGGCGCGATCTGGCAAAGCCCGGCGCGACGGCGGCGATCTATATGGGAAAGCGCGCCGCCACCTTTATTCGCGGGCGGCTTTTGATGTATGGTGCGCCGGAAAACAAGCCTGTCACGATCGTCGAAAACGCGTCGCGGCCGGACCAGAAAATTCTGTCCACAACGCTGCTGGCGCTGCCGGAATTGTTGACGGCGGCACGCATCGACGGACCAGCGATCCTGTTCCTGGGCATGTCGCCGAGGGCGGCGCTGGAGGCGGCGGAAGTGATAGAAGATGAAAAGACGGAAATACTCTGATGGCACGTGCGTTTAAATCGAAAGTTCTGACAGCCAACCGCCTGATCGAGGGCGATGTGGTGTATTATGCCGCCGACGGTTCCTGGGTCGGCAAGCACGAGGATGCCCTGCTGATCGAGGATGAGGCCGAAGGCAACGCCCTGCTGGCCAAGGCCAACAAACTCGCCAACTATCTGGTGGGGGCCTATCTGGCGGATGCGGTCCTGAATGAAGCGGGCAAGCCGGTTCCGACCCATTTCCGCGAGGCTTTCCGCACGCGCGGGCCATCGAACTATCGCCACGGCAAACAGGCAGAGGTGTAAACCATGTACAGCTACAACGAATTCGATAAAGAGTTTATTGCGGAACGCGTCCGGCAGTTCCGGTCGCAGGTGGAGCGCCGTATCGACGGATCGCTGACCGAGAACGAATTCCGGCCGCTGCGCCTGATGAACGGCCTGTACCTGCAACTGCACGCCTACATGCTGCGCGTCGCGATCCCCTATGGCACGCTGAATTCCGCCAAGATGCGGCAACTGGCCTATATCGCCGACCGCTGGGACAAGGGCTATGGTCATTTCACGACGCGGCAGAACATCCAGTACAACTGGCCCAAGCTGCCCGATGTGCCTGACATCCTGGAAGCGCTGGCAGAGGTCGAGATGCATGCCATCCAGACCTCCGGCAACTGCGTGCGCAACGTGACCGCCGACCATTTCGCCGGCGCCGCCGCGGACGAGATCGAGGACCCGCGCCCGACCGCCGAACTGCTGCGCCAATGGTCCACCGACCACCCCGAATTCGCGTTCCTGGGCCGCAAGTTCAAGATCGGCATCACCGGATCGCCGAACGACCGCGCTGTGACGAAATCGCACGATATCGGCCTGCGCATGGTGCGCAACGAGGCCGGCGAACCGGGGTACGAAGTCGTTGTCGGCGGCGGCCTTGGGCGCACGCCGATGATCGCACAACCGCTGCGCGACTTCCTGCCCCGCGAGGACCTGCTGCCTTACGTCGAGTCGATCCTTCAGGTCTACAACACCTTTGGCCGCCGCGATAACAAGTACAAGGCGCGCATCAAGATCCTCGTGTTTGAAACCGGCATCGACAAGATTCGGGAACTTGTCGAAGAGCGGTTCGAGATTCAGCGCAAGGTTTTCGGCGGCAACGACCAGAAACTGTTCGCGGAAATCCAGCAGGCATTTGCGCCGCCGGCCTACAAGACGGCCCCAACCGACGCTTTCGATGCCGCGCTCAATTCCGATCCGCTGTTCCGGTCCTTTGCCGATACCAATCTGGCCGAACACAAGAACCCGGATTACGCGATCGTCTCGATCTCGATCAAGGCGCATGGCCAGACCCCTGGTGACGCGACGTCCGACCAGATGCGCGCGATGGCGGATATTGCCGAAAAATACGGCCACGACGAACTACGCATCAGCCACGAGCAGAACGTGATCCTGCCGCATGTCCACAAGGGCGACCTTTATGCCGTCTGGCAGGAACTGCGCAAAGTCGGACTTGCGACGGCGAATATCGGGCTGATTTCCGACATCATCGCCTGCCCCGGCATGGACTACTGCGCACTGGCCACGGCCCGCTCGATCCCGATCGCGCAGGAAATCGCGCTGCGCTTCGACGAGTTGAAGCTGGAGCATGAAATCGGCGAACTGAAGATCAAGATCTCCGGCTGTATCAACGCCTGTGGGCACCACCACGTCGGCCATATCGGGATTCTGGGACTGGATCGCGCAGGGGTGGAAAGCTATCAGATCACCATCGGCGGCGACGGAACCGAAACCGCGACCGTTGGCGAGCGCGCAGGACCCGGCTTTGCCGCCGAAGACCTGCTGCCCGCCATCGAACGGCTGGTGAACACCTATCTCGATATCCGCACCGACCGGACTGAAACCTTCCTGCAAACCTATCGCCGTCTGGGGATCGAGCCGTTCAAGGCCGCGCTCTATCCGGCAGAGAGTATTGCAGCGGAATAGGAGCCGTGATGCCTTTCGAAGCCCCTGAACTCACGATCACCGAACGCGTCGAGATGCTCAACCACACGTATCGCCACCACGCAGCGATGCCGGTGCTGCGCGATGCGCTGAACGATCCGTTTGTCGGACGCGTCGCCATGGTGTCGTCCTTCGGGGCGGAATCCGTGGTGCTGCTGCACTTCATTTCCCTGATAAACCCGAATCTTCCGGTCCTGTTCGTCGACACGGAAATGCTGTTCCCCGAAACGCTCGACTATCAGCGCGACGTCGCCGAACAACTGGGCCTGACCGACGTGCAGGTGATCCGCGCATCGCAGGCCCAGATCGACAAGCGCGATCCGTTCGGACGGTTGCATCTGGCCGACACCGACGCCTGCTGCGAATTGCGAAAGGTCGAGCCTCTGGACAATGCCCTGTCGGGTTTCGACGCATGGATCACCGGTCGCAAGCGGTTTCAGGCCGGCACGCGGGCGCAACTCGACCTGTTCGAGAACGAGGAAGACAAGCGGATCAAGATCAATCCTCTGGCGCATTGGCGCAAGAAGGACCTTGTGGACTATATCGACAACAACAACCTGCCGCGGCATCCTCTGGTCGCGCAGGGATACCCGTCAATCGGTTGCACGCCCTGCACCAGCAAGGTAAAACCCGGCGAGGACGAGCGCGCCGGACGTTGGCGGAATCAGGACAAGGTCGAGTGCGGCATCCATATTGTGGACGGGAAAACCACCCGCGTCGCGCAGGAGAAATAGAATGACGACTGTACTTGTAAGAGACACCGGCTTTGTCGAGGACGACTGGACGCATGGCTTTCTCGACTGGGACGTCTCGACACAGGCATCCTACGAGCAACAACCGGGCTATGCCATCGACGTGCCGAATACGGCCACAGCCGACCAGTTGGTGCCTTTCTTCAAGGATGCCGTGATCCTGCGGATCGCCTTCCCGAACTCGCATGACGGACGGGGTTTTTCCATTGCGCGCCACCTGCGCCTTCTGGGCTACAAAGGCCGCCTGCGGGCCTATGGCCAGGTTCTGGCCGACCAGTATGCCATGGCGCGGCGCTGTGGCTTCGACGAGGTCGAAATTCCCGCCGATCTGGCCGCCCGTCAGCCGGAAGAGCAATGGCTCGACCGAGCAAACTGGACCGAACACAGCTATCTGGACCGCCTCAGGCAGGCGGCGACCTGACCCATTCACGCGGCACGCACCGCCATCGACTGTATTTCATTCAAGGACAAGACCATGACAGAACAAGCCGCCGTTTCAGTGGAAACAGCCAAGAAGGCGCCCATATTGCCCGACGCGCAGACCGTAACATCGGTGACGCATTACACGGACCGCCTGTTTTCCTTTCGCGTGACACGGCCGCAATCGCTGCGCTTCCGTTCCGGCGAGTTCGTGATGATCGGGCTTTTGGGCGACAACGGCAAGCCGCTGCTGCGCGCCTATTCGATCGCCTCGCCCAGCTGGGACGACGAGTTGGAGTTCTATTCGATCAAGGTTCAGGACGGTCCGCTCACGTCCAGGCTGCAACATATCAAGGTTGGCGATCAGGTGATCGTGCGCCCGAAACCGGTCGGCACACTGGTGCTTGACGCCCTGCTGCCCGCCAAGCGGATCTATTTCATCGCGACCGGCACCGGAATTGCGCCCTTCGCTTCGTTGATCCGCGATCCGGACCTGTACGAACGCTACGAGGAAGTGATCCTGATACACACCTGCCGCCAGGTCGCCGAGTTGAAATACGGCGCTGATCTCGTGCAGGCGCTGAAAGACGATCCTCTGATCGGGGAATTCGCCGAAAAGCTGACATATTATCCCACGACCACGCGGGAAAAATCGCCCAAGATGGGACGGGTGACCACCCTGATCGAGGACGGCACTCTGTTCAAGGATCTTGGCTTGCCGCCTCTGAACCCGGAAACCGACCGCGTGATGATCTGTGGCTCGATGGGCCTGAACCTGGATGTGAAGGCAATCTGCGAAGAGGCTGGGCTGACCGAAGGCTCGAACAGCAAACCTGCCGAATTCGTTCTGGAAAAAGCTTTTGTAGGCTAGGCATTCGGAACTCGAAGTGTTTGGAAAGCCGGGTTTTGCCCGGCCTTCAGTCTTTCCGGGTGATGCCTGCGATCAGGGCGAATATCCCTGCGACAAAGCACAGCGTGATCGGGAACATGGTGAAAACGCCGAATTCGAAGCCCCAGTACATGCCGCCGCTGGACAGCAGCAGCAGGATGCCGGCGGCATAGGGCTGCGAAACGGCGAGCCCTCCACCGACCAGCGCCAGGATCGGCGCCACAAGGCTGGCGGTGCGAATTCTGTCTATGTCGTCCACCTGCTGGATCAGATCCGGCACTTCGCCGAACCAGTTGACGAACTCGGTATAGCCCCAACCGAAAAAGCCGATGATCATGCCCCAGAGGCCTGAGACAATTCCTAGGATCAGGGCGGTTATGCGCATGTTGCTCTCCAATGGTTAACAGATTCAGACCTGTGCGGTCGCCGGTGCTGTTTCAAGGGGCCAGTGCGGCCTGAACGGATTTGCCCCACCCCAGATATGCGGCCTCTCCCGCCACAATCACAGGGCGCTTCATCAGCGTCGGGTGTTCGGACAGCAGGTCCAGAGGATCGCGGGCGCGTTCCTGTTCCGAGAGGCCGCGCCAGGTGGTCGAACGGCGGTTGACCAGATCCTCGCCGAACAGGGCCAGGAACCGCGCCAGTTCGGCGCGCGGCACACCGTCGGCGCGCACGTCGATCACGGTCGGGTTGTGACCGCCGGCCAGCAGGTCCTTTTGCGCCTTGCGGCAGGTGTCGCAGGTCTTCAGTCCATAGATAGTCAGGTCCAAGCTGCGCATCCCCTGCCGGTCAGTGTTCGTCTTCCTGCCTGTAATTTCACAATTTATTGCCGGAATAAACTCTTTGATTGCCATTTTTACGAAAATGCGGCATACGGATTGCGTGAAGTTTTTGTCTATCAACGACCTGCTGACTTTTTTGAGTGCAGTTTTACGGCCCGCGACTTAAGATCAAGTAACTGCACCAAGCCGCTACATGTTGTGAGCGGTGACGACCCAAAGGAGTATGGCGGATGGCTACTGGCACCGTTAAATGGTTCAACGCAACGAAGGGCTACGGATTTATCCAGCCCGACAATGGCGGCAGCGATGTGTTCGTGCACATTTCGGCCGTTCAGGCCGCAGGACTGCAAGGCCTCGACGACAACCAAAAAGTGTCCTACGAACTGGAAACAGGTCGTAACGGCAAAGAAAAAGTTTCCGAACTGCAAGCCCTCTAAGAGCGCAGACCGACTTTTCGAAAAGGCGGCGGCCTGATGGTCGCCGTGTTTTTTGTTTTTCTATATCAGTACCTTAGCGCTGAATGAGTTGGCGCTGACGCCCGTTAACAGGGCAATCGGAAATACACTGCTTCCACGGCACAGTGCGCGTGGATATTCTAGGAGAAAACGGATGGCCACAGGCACCGTAAAATGGTTCAACGCAACTAAAGGCTTCGGCTTCATTCAACCTGACGCCGGCGGCAATGACGTGTTCGTACACGTCACCGCTGTTCAGGCAGCCGGCCTGAACGGCCTGGACGACAACCAGAAGGTTTCCTTCGAGGTTGAAGCCGGCCGTAACGGCAAGGAAAGCGCGACGAACCTGAAGCTCGTCTAAGCAAGCCTTACAGTTACAGAAAAACGGCGTCCTTCGGGGCGCCGTTTTTTTTGTGCGCGGCGGGGTGCGGCCTGCGGGTTAACACATGGGAATCAGCGGGTTTCGCGGCGTATGATTTGTGTATGGCATCCGTATGGCATGCGTATGGCACCTGCCGGACGGCGCGTGAGGTTAACGGCGGAGGTCCGCCGACGTGCGCCGGGGTTACGTGCGGTTAAACTTGCGCCGCGCTTCCTGCGCGATCGACAGGCGCATTTGCAGATCGGCGAGTTTGGCCATCGCGGATTTGCGCTGTTCGGGATCGGTGAGGGTTTGCAGATGGGCAAGCTGGGCGTCCACCGCCTTGCGAAGCTGGATTTCCTGCGGCAGCGCGCCCGCCTCTGCCATGATGCGATAGCCCGCGGCCTCGGCGGTATCGCCGGTTTCGCGGTTCAGGGGCTTGCCCGCGCCCTTGAGGTTGTCGAGCTTGCCCTCTGCCTGCGCCTTGCGGATTTGCTGTTCTGCGAGTTTCGAGGTTTTCATGTTCTTGATATGGGGGCGGTTTCGCGGTTCCGCCAGGCCGCTTCGGTCACGGGCCGGATTTTTCGGATGCGGGCGCGCAGGGCGTGGTCGCGGGCGGCGTGTTCGAGATCAAAGTGCAGTTGCAGGTTCATCCAGAAATCCGGCGTGGTGGACAGGGCCGCCGACAGCAGGGTCGCGGTTTCGGCGGTGACGCTGACTTCGCCACGGA
>JBFIHV010000134.1:0-7039 GCA_041601595.1 Amylibacter sp.
AAGCACGGCAGGTAGGCGATGCCCAGACCCGCCTCGGCGGAGCGCACCAGCGACAGGCCGTCGTTCACGGTCAGGCGGCCGCCGACACGGATCTGGCGGACTTCGCCGCTCGGGGATTTGATGCGCCAGAAGGTATCCGAGGGCTCGGTGGAATAGTGCAGCAGGTTGTGATGCGTCAGATCGTCGATGCGCGTCGGCGTGCCATGCTGCGCCAGATAATCGGGCGCGGCCACCATCGCCATCTGGATCGTCGTCAGCTTGCGCGCGCGCAGCGAACTGTCGGACAGGTTGCCGATGCGCAGCGCCGCGTCGAACCGGCCTGACAGCAGATCGACGGCGCGGTTGTCCAGCACCATGTGGATGCGCATGTCGGGATATTTCTTGAGGAAGCCGGACAGGGCGTCGGGCAGGTGCTGGGCGCCGAAATCTATGGACGCGGACAGCCGCAGCGTGCCCGTGGGTTCCGATTGCAGCGACGTGACCATTGCATCCGCCGCCGCCGCCTCGTCCAGCACCTGTGTCGCCCTGTCGTAATAGGCAAGGCCGATCTCGGTCGCGCTGACGCGGCGCGTGGTGCGGTCCAGAAGGCGCGCGCCCAGCCGCGCCTCCAGCGCCGCGACATGTTTGGAGATCGCGGATTTCGACACGCCGAGCTTGCGCGCGGCCTCTGTAAACCCGCCGTTGTCAACGACGCTGGCAAAGGCTTCCATTTCGGTCAGACGGTCCATGAATGTCCCATTTCAGCAATGTCCGGAAGCGTCCGGCAAACGGCCCTAGCGTTCCGGCAACAACCCGCGCGGACTGAACCGCAAGACCAGCAGCAGGATGGCGCCCATGGTCATCAGCCGCATATGCGCCGCCGAATCCATCAGATGCGCCCGCAGGCTGCTGTCGGCCGGCATCGCAGAGGTCAGCGACTCCATCAGCCACAGGCCGATCGGCTCGGCCTCGATCCAGAAGAACCATATCACGAAACCGCCCAGTACCGAGCCCCAGTTGTTTCCGGACCCGCCGACGATCACCATCACCCAGATCAGGAAGGTAAAGCGAAGGGGCTGATACGACGACGGCGTCAGCTGCCCGTCCAGCGTGGTCAGCATCGCGCCCGCGATCCCGACGACGATCGAGCCGAGCACGAAGACCTGCAAATGCCGCGCGGTGACGTTCTTGCCCATGGCGGCGGCCGAAACCTCGTTGTCGCGGATCGCCCGCATCATCCGGCCCCAGGGGGAATGCAGGGCGCGTTCCGACAGCCACAGAACCCCAAGCAGAACCGCCGTGAACAGCAGCACGTAACACAGTTTGACGAAGATGCTGGAAAAGGCGACCGGGTCCTGTCCGAGCGTTGCGCAGAGATCCAGAAACCAGCCGGCCTGTTGCAGGTCGATTTCGTAGGGGACCGGACGCGGCAGGCCGTTGACGTTCTTGACGCCGCGCGCCAGCCAGTCCTCGTGCTTCATGACGGCGACGATGATCTCGGATATTCCCAGCGTCGCGATCGCAAGGTAGTCGGATCGGAGGCCCAACGAGATCTTGCCCACGACCCAGGCCGCCAGACCGGCGAACAGGCCGCCGACAGGCCAGGCCAGCAAGACCGGCAGGCCCAGCCCGCCGAGGTAGCCGGTCAGCGCTGGATCGACGCTCTCGACCGCGGCGGTCGAGATGCCGAAATAATGGCGGGTGACGAAAAATCCGCCGAGGCAGACCGTCAGCAGGACAAAGCCCCGCAGACGCCCCTTGGGCATTTTCATGTAGATGAAGATCGCGCCGCAGATGGTGATCGCGCCCATCGCCAGCGATGCCAGAACGCCGGGACCGCCAGCGGCCCAGGCCGCGGGCACCGGCGGCATGGCGACCAGAACCGCCGCCAGCCCGCCCAACGCCGCAAAACCCATGACGCCGACGTTGAACAGGCCGGCATAGCCCCACTGGATATTGACGCCCAGCGCCATGATTGACGAGATCAGGCACAGGCTGAGGATCGACAGCGCGACGTTCCAGCTTTGCAGCTGGCCAACGATGATGATCAGCACCGCCATGATGGCGAAATAAAGCAGGCCGCGGCCCCTCGGCGTGGCCGCTGCGCGTGTGGATGTCCCGTTTCCGTTCATACCGATTTCCCCGCAAACAGTCCGGTGGGCCGGAACAGCAGCACCAGCACCAGTATGATGAAGCTGACGGCGAATTTATAGTCCGTCGCCAGCAGCTGCATCAGGCCGTCGGGCGACCACCAGTCTGCGGGCACCAGATAGGCCAGGAATTTCTTGTAGGCATAGGTCACCATGATCTCGGAAAACGCGATGACGAAACCGCCGGCGATGGCGCCCAGCGGGCTGCCCAGCCCGCCGACGATGGCAGAGGCAAAGATCGGCAGCAGCAACTGGAAATAGGTGAAGGGCTTGAAGCTTTTGTCCAGCCCGTAGAGCGTGCCGGCAATCGTCGCCAATGCGGCGGCGAGGATCCATGTCACCGCCACCACCCTGTCGGGGTTGATGCCGGACAGCAGCGCCAGATCCTCGTTGTCGGAATAGGCGCGCATGGATTTTCCGGTGCGGGTGCGGTTCAGGAACCAGAACAGCGCCGCCACGACGACCACGGCGGTCACGACCGTCAGCCCCTGGCTCGCCTTGATCGCCATGCCCTCGTCCAGCCCGGTCATCCGCTTGAAATCGCCCGCCTTGACGATGAACCGCGCGCCGTCTGCGAACTGCTGGTCCTCGGTGCCGATGCCAAAGCGCACGATGCCGTTCAGGATGAACATCACGCCGACCGAGGCGATGACATAGATCACCGGCGCGGTTTTCTGCTGCCGGTAGAACCGGTACACCAGCCGGTCGGTCCCCAGCACGAACAGCGCGCAGGCCGCGATGCCGAAGGGCAGCGCCAGCAGCGCGGTCGGCAAGGGGCCGAGGTGCAGACCCATCGATTGGAACCACCATGTGAAAAGGATCACCACCATCGTGCCGAAGGCCATGGTGTCGCCATGGGCGAAATTCGAAAACCGCAGGATGCCGTAGACCAGCGTCACGCCCAGCGCGCCCAGCGCAAGCTGGCTGCCATAGGCGATGGCCGGCACCAGAACGAAGTTGGCGAGCAGGACGAATGCGTTCAGAATCTCCATGATCTCAGCCCCCCAGAAAGCTGCGGCGGACATCGGGGTTGGCCAGCAACGCCTCGCCCGTGTCGGTATACCGGTTTTCGCCCTGCACCAGAACATAGCCCTTGTCGGCGATGTTCAGCGCCTGCCGGGCGTTCTGTTCCACCATCAGGATGGTGATGCCGGTGCGCGCAACCTCGATGATGCGGTCGAACAACTCATCCATGACGATCGGCGAGACGCCCGCCGTCGGTTCGTCCAGCATCAGAAGCTTCGGCTTGGTCATGAGCGCGCGGCCCACGGCAACCTGCTGGCGCTGGCCGCCCGACAGCTCGCCGGCGTTCTGGCGGCGCTTGTCGCGCAGGATCGGGAACAGGTCGTAGACCTGCTCCATCGTCACCGAGATGTCGTCGCGGCGCAGGAAGGCGCCCATCTCGAGGTTTTCCTCGACCGACATCGACGGGAACACGTTGCTGGTCTGCGGCACGAAGGCCATGCCCCGCGCCACGCGGTCCTGCGGCGACAGATGGGTGATGTCCTCGCCGTCGAGCACGACACGCCCGCCGCGCAGGGTCAGCATGCCGAAGACCGCTTTCATCGCGGTGGACTTGCCGGCCCCGTTGGGCCCGACGATCACCGCGATTTCGCCCAGATCGGCAGCGATGGTGCAGTCGTGCAGGATGTCCACGCTGCCGTATCCGCCGGTCATATGTTCCGCGGTAAGGAAACTCATGCGCTGGCTTCCTTGTTCTTCAGACCGGTGCCCAGATAGGCCTCGATCACATGTTCGTTCGCCTTGATCTCGTCGATCGTGCCCTCGGCGAGGACAGTGCCCTCGGCCATGACGATCACGGGATCGCAGAGCCGGGCGATGAAATCCATGTCATGCTCGATGACGCAGAACGTATAGCCGCGCTCCTTGTTCAGGCGGATGATCGCGTCGCCGATGGTGTTCAGCAGCGTGCGGTTCACGCCGGCGCCGACCTCGTCGAGAAACACGACCTTGGCGTCGACCATCATCGTTCGGCCCAGTTCCAGCAGTTTCTTCTGGCCGCCGGACAGGTTTCCGGCGAGTTCGCCGGCAACGTGGGGGATTTCCAGAAACTCGATGACCTCGTCCGCCTTCCGGCGCAACTCCGCCTCTTCGGCGCGGACCTGCGCGCCCCTGAACCAAGCGCCCCAGATATGTTCGCCGGTCTGGTCGGGCGGAACCATCATCAGATTCTCGCGGACCGTCATGGTCGGGAATTCATGCGCGATCTGGAAGGTGCGCAAAAGACCCTTGTGGAACAGGACATGCGGCGGCAGACCGGTGATGTCCTCGCCATCCAGCCAGACCCTGCCGTGGGTCGGGGCGAAAACACCGGCGATCACGTTGAACAGCGTGGTCTTGCCTGCGCCGTTCGGACCGATCAGGCCGGTGATCGAGCCCTTGGCGATTTCCAGCGACGCGTCGTTCACGGCATAGAAGCCACCGAACCGTTTACAGAGGTTTTCGACTTTGATCATGGTGCCCCGCAAAAAAGACAGCCCGCATGCGCGGGCTGCCTCCTGTCTTACACGTGAACCCTAGCGATAGCCAACCGTTGTCAGCTTGCCGTCCTTGATCTCGATTTCGCGATAGCTGCCGGCGGCTTCGCCGACGCCGATCATCTCGACAGCGGACGCGCCGACATAATCGATGTCGCCGCCAGCCGCCAGGATTTCGAGCGCCTTGCCGAGTTCGCCGGGCAGGATTTTTTCACCCGGAGCATTCGCCACTTCCACGATCTTGTCTTTATAGGCCGCCGGATCGGTCGAGTTCGCCGCCTGCATCGCCAGCAGGATCAGCGCCGCAGCATCGTAGGATTCGCCGGCATAGGGCGATGTGGGGTCAAATGCGCCGCCCGCCATTTCGACGAACTTGTCCTTGCCGGGGCTGTCGGTGCCCGGAGCCTGTCCGAAGGAACCGTTCAGATCGGGCCCGATCGCTTCGGGCAGCGCGTCGCCGACCATGCCGTCAGGCAGTACGAACATGTCGAACGCGCCGCTGTCCAGCGACGCCTGGATGATGCCCTTGCCGCCCTGGTCGATATAACCTGCAACCACCAGCGCCTCACCGCCTGCGGATGCCAGCGCGCCAACCTCGGCGGAATAATCCGCCTTGCCGTCTTCGTGCGAGGCGTTGATCGTCACTGTGCCGCCCTTGGCCTCGAAGGCGCTCTGGAACGCATCGGCCAGACCTTTGCCGTAGTCGTTGTTGGTATAGGTCACGGCGACCGTTTTGATACCGTGTTCCAGAACCACGTCGGTCATCACTTCACCCTGACGGGCATCGGAAGGCGCCGTGCGGAAGAACAGGCCGTTATCCTCGATCGAAGTGAGCGCCGGAGACGTCGCGGACGGCGAGATCATCACCATGCCGTTCGGCATCGCCACGTTGGTCAGGGCCGCGGTCGTCACGCCGGAACAGTCGCCCCCGACGATGCCGTTCACCTTGTCAGAGGTGATCAGGCGTTCCGCGGCGGCGGTGGCTGCGGCCGCGTCGACGCAGGTGGTGTCGGCGCGCACCGGTACGACGGCCCTGCCGTCCAGCAACTTGCCGGAATCGCTGACTTCCTTGATCGCCAGTTCCGCGCCCGGCGCCATGTGCGCGATCAGCGATTCAAGCGGTCCCGTGAACCCGAGGAAAACGCCGATCTTCACATCGTCACCGGCCGCAAAGGCCGAGCCCGCTGTCAGCGCCATCAGGGCGGTGGTCGTTACCAAAAATTTCTTCATAAATTTTCTCCCATTGGATCTATGTCCATTATTAGGCCGACGAACCCTTCGTCGGCCGATCTTGTTCTCCGGGGCCGGTGGCCGAATTTCCGGACCGTCCCGCGCGATTGCGCGCAACATTGCCGTTGCGCAGGCTGGATTGTCCAGAGAAAATCCAAATTTACCTTACGATGCAACCGATTTTGACGGCCCGCAGGCGGATGTACCCGTTCGCCGGATCGCACCTGTCCCGCCAATCGAATCACGCCGCATGCCACTCTGTACTTGCGCAATGAGAATAACATCTCTATATGAGCGTCAACAGCGGCAAGACTGGCTTCCACCCCCAGACTTCCATCGAAGAATTGCGACGGGCTGCGGCCCGTTTTTTTGTTTCCGGAGTGTGAATGTCCGACCTCATCGCCAAAACAGCGATCGATAAACGACTTGCAGAAATCGTCCAGCCCGTGATCGAGGATCTCGGGTTCGAGCTGGTGCGCCTGCGCCTGATGGCGGGCAAGACGCCCACCCTTCAGATCATGGCGGACCGTCCCGAGGGCGGGATCGACGTGGACGATTGCGCCCTGATCTCGACCACGGTATCCGCGACGCTGGACGTCGAGGATCCGGTGGACGGCGAATATGCGCTCGAGGTGTCCAGCCCCGGCATAGACCGCCCGCTGACCCGGCTCAAGGATTTCGACGCCTTCGAGGGCCACGAGGCCAAGATCGAGACGACCGAGCTGATCGATGGCCAGCGGCGATTCAAGGGCGCGCTGCGCGGCACCGAGGGTGACGAGGTGCTGATCGAGATCCCGCAAGGGGTGATCGGCCTGAAATTTGACTGGCTGGCGGATGCCAAGCTGGTGTTAACCGACGAACTGATTGCCGAGATGCTGAAGGGCCGCAAGGACTTCGACGAAGCGGAGTTCGACGAGATTGAAACCGAAGAGGACGCACAATGAGTATTACCAGCGCAAACCGGCTTGAACTGCTGCAGATCGCGGACGCGGTCGCCCGTGAAAAGCTGATCGACCCGGATCTGGTGATCCAGGCGATGGAAGAAAGCATGGCCAAGGCCGCCAAGTCGCGCTATGGCGCAGAACTGGACATCCGCGCCCATATCGACCGCAAGTCGGGCGAGCTGACCATGACCCGTGTGCGGACCGTGGTGGACGAGGTCGAGGATTTCTCGACCGAAAT
>JBFIHV010000135.1:0-6985 GCA_041601595.1 Amylibacter sp.
CACTACGCCGAGCAGCCGTCCGCGCCCTATTCGATGCGGGGCTTCAGCGAGGCACAAAAAACCTTCCAGAACAACCTGAACGTCACCTTCAACTGCATCTGGGCGGTCAAAACGATCGTGCCCGATTGCCATATCGTCAAACTGGGCACGATGGGCGAATACGGCACCCCGAACATAGATATCGAGGAGGGCTGGATCGATATCGAGCACAAGGGCCGCAAGGACACGTTCCTGTTCCCGCGCGCCGCCGGGTCGCTCTATCACACCACCAAGGTTCTGGACACCGACCTGCTGTGGTTCTACGTGCGCACCTACGGGCTGCGCGTCACCGACCTGATGCAGGGACCGGTCTACGGGATTTCCACGGATCAGGCCGACCTCGATCCGCGGCTGTGCCCGAATTTCCACTACGACGACATATTCGGCACGCTGGTGAACCGGTTCCTGGTTCAGGCGGTCGCCGGCGTTCCCCTGACGGTCTATGGCGGCGGCGGGCAGACGCGCGGCTACCTGAACCTGCGCGACACGCTGCAATGCGTGCGGCTTGCCGCCGACACGCCGTCCGACAAGGGCGAGTTGCGGATCTTCAACCAGTTGACCGAAACCTTTTCCGTCAATCAGGTGGCCGAGGCGGTCAAGCGGGTCGGCGACGGGATGGGGCTGGGCGTGGCGGTCAAGTCCATTCCGAATCCGCGCAAGGAACTGGAAGAGCACTATTACAACCCGTCGCATTCCGGGTTGAGGGAACTGGGGCTGAAGCCGCATTACATGACGGACGACGTGATCGCCGCCATGCTGGAGCGGATCGTGGAAAACAGGGACCGCATCGTGCCGGACCGCATAATGCCAAGGGTGAGGTGGAGCTGATGGCCATGGAAGATTTTCGCGGCAAGACCGTTCTGATAACCGGTTCCTGCGGGACGGTCGGCGCGGAGCTGTGCCGCCAGTTGCTGCTGGGTCCCGTCGGGCGGGTGATCTGCCTCGACAACAACGAGACCGAGCTGTTCTTCCAGCAGGAACGCTACAAGCCCGACGGGCGCGTAAAATGCTATCTGGCCGATATCCGCGACCTCGAGGCGCTGAAACTGCGGATGCAGGGGGCCGATATCGTCTTGCACTCCGCGGCGCTGAAACATGTCGGACTGTGCGAGGACAGCCCCAGCCAGGCCGTGCGCACCAATATCGACGGCACGCAGAACGTCATCGACGCCGCGCTGGCCAACAGGGTCGAGCGCGTGATCTTCACCTCGTCCGACAAGGCCGTGAACCCGACCAACGTGATGGGAACATCCAAGCTGATGGGCGAGCGCCTGATGACGGCGGCCAACGAGAGCAACCTGAGCAATTCCACGATCTTCGCCTCGACCCGTTTCGGCAATGTGCTGGGTTCGCGCGGCTCGGTCCTGCCGCTGTTCCGGCGGCAGATCGAAAGCGGCGGGCCGATCACGCTGACCGATCCGGCGATGACCCGCTTCATCATGACGCTGGAAGAGGCGGCGGCGCTGGTGCTGGAGTCCGTCTGGCTGGCGCGCGGCGGCGAGGTCATGGTCACCAAGATGCCGGTGTCGAAGATCGTCGATATCGCCCATGTCATGCGCGACAGACTGTCGGCCGGCCGACCGGTCGAGATCGTCGAGATCGGCACCAAGCCCGGCGAGAAGATGTACGAGGAGCTGATGAACGACGAGGAGGTCCGGCGCACCTACGAATACGGCGATTTCTTCGTCATCCTGTCCGCCTTCACCGATGCGGCCTCGCCGAAGTACAGCCACCTGAAAAGCTCCGGGAAGCCGGACAGGCCCTATTCCTCGCTCTACGAGGAGACAATGAGCAGGGATGAGGTTGACGCCTATCTGACGGAGCGGGGCCTGCTGTAACAAGCCGGACAGCGCCCTTCCGACACATGGCGAAAGGGCTTTGCGGGTCGGCGAAACCGTGGGCAACCGTTCCTGTGCGAAGGATGGGCCGGCTTTTCCAGTTCCGGGCCATGGCATCTGCATCGCGCGGATCGCTCTGGCAGTCCGCAGCCCCGATGCGCCCCAGTTTAGACTTGATTTTAACCACTCTGGCGTCGATCCTCGTCTTTACGTCCAATGCGCCGCATCCACCGGAGAGCAGATCACATGTACCGCACCCGTCTTTTCGCCATCCGCCATTCGGGCAAGTTCGAATGGGTATACCAGCGTCTGGAGAAATTGATGATCGCGCTTGATCCGGTATTCGCGCGCATTGGCTACAACCGGGTCGAGCGGCCGGTCGCGTTGATCGAGAAGGGCGTCAAGGGCCTGTTGTTCGACTGCAAGATGTGCGGTCAATGCGTCCTGTCCTCCACCGGCATGTCCTGCCCGATGAATTGCCCGAAAGAGTTGCGCAACGGTCCCTGTGGCGGTGTGCGGCCCGGCGGATACTGCGAGGTAAAGCCCAACATGCGCTGCGTCTGGGTGCTCGCCTGGGACGGCTCGACCAGAATGAAGGGCGGCAACAAGATCCGCGAGGTCCTGCCGCCGGTTGACCGAAGCCTCAAGGGGTCTTCGGCATGGCTGCGCGTCAGCCGCGAAAAGGCCGCCAAACTGCGCGAGGCCCGAGAGTCTGCCCGCACCACCATCGCCCGCGCCTTTCCGGCGGCGCGCGAGAATGAACCCTCGTCGGCGCCCCTGGCCGAGGAACCGCCGCGCGCGGTCAACAAGGAGCAGCGCCAATGATGAACAACGATGCATTGGAACCCTTTCTGCGCCCCTACGAGGCGCCGCCCGCGGGCCATGTTTCGGGCAGCCGGCTGGAGCGCGTCCTGCGCAGCGGACGCTTCGCCGTGACGGCGGAGCTCAATCCCCCCGACAGCGCCGATCCGGCGGATGTCTACGAGGCCGCGCGCCCCTTGGGCGAGGTCGCCGATGCGATCAACGCCACCGATGCCTCCGGCGCCAACTGCCACATGTCGTCGATCGGCATCAGCGCCCTTCTCACACGGGCGGGTTACGGTCCGGTCTACCAGATATCGTGCCGCGACCGGAACCGGATCGCCATTCAGGGCGACGTTCTGGGGGCGGCAGCCATGGGCGTGCGCAATGTGCTGTGCCTGACCGGGGACGGCGTCGGCGTCGGCGACCAGCCGGGCGCGAAGCCGGTCTTCGATTTCGACTCGATCACGCTGCTGCGCACGATCAGGACGATGCGCGATCAGGGCGTCTTCCTGTCCGGCCGCAAGATAACGCGGCCTCCGCAGTTGTTCCTCGGCGCGGCCGAGAACCCCTGCATCGAGCCGCATGACTGGCGGCCCGACCGGCTGGCCAAGAAAGTCGAGGCCGGAGCCGACTTCATTCAGACCAACTATATTTTCGACATTCCCCTGTTCGAAAAATTCATGAACCGGGTGCGCGATCTCGGTTTGGACAAGAAAGTTTTCATCCTTGCGGGTGTCGGGCCGCTCGCCTCGGCCAAGGCGGCAAGATGGATGCGTTCGAATGTTCCCGGCATCCACATCCCCGACGCGGTCATCGCGCGGATGGAGGGCGCCGAAAAGCCCGCTGCGGAAGGCAAGAAGATCTGCATCGAACTGATCCAGCAGATCCGAGAGATGCAGGGCGTTTCCGGAGTGCATGTCATGGCCTACCGGCGCGAGCATCAAGTCTCCGAGATCATTCTGGAATCCGGGGTTCTGGAAGGCCGCCGCGCAAAGCGGAAAAGCCGCAAAGAGAGTGACTAGTCGCTCAGGCGAGCAGCCTGTTAAGAAGCTTGCCCCTACCCGAAATGACGCGCCGTCACTGTCTGGTTGAATTCGGTTGCGGACACGGGATAAGCTTATTTGTATACGCAACGGTTATGGCCGGCGTTCCGGTCCATGCCATTTCCTCCAGGCAGGCTAGCGAGCGATGCAACCAAACAAATTCGTACCCAAAGGCGCCGCCACTTTTCCGTTGGAATTCAAAGGCCCGCCGCGCGAATATTGCTTTGTCCTGCTGCCAAGACTGACGCTGCTGGCGCTGTCTTCGGCGATAGAGCCGCTGCGCATCGCAAACCAGATCGCCCAGAAAGAGCTGTACCGCTGGCGGACCGTGACCGAAGATGGCGCGCCGATCACCTGTTCCAACAATGTCACGGTCATGCCCGACGGCGCGCTCGGCTCGTTGTCACGGGATGCGTCCGTCTTCGTCTGCTCCGGAGTGGAGCCGTTGGCGACAGTGAGCCCCGCAGTGACGCAATGGCTGCGGCGGCAAGCCAAGTTCGGCGCCAAGGTCGGCGGCTTGTGCACGGGTGCCTTTTCTCTTGCCAAGGCCGGGTTGCTGGAGGGCAAACGCTTTACCCTGCACTGGGAAAACCAGCCGGCGTTCATCGAAAGCTTTCCGGACCTTATGCCGACGCTGAACCTCTACGAGGATGACAAGGATCTGATGACGGCGGCCGGCGGCAGCGCGGCCACTGACCTGATGCTGAAAATCATCGAGGCGGACCATGGCAGCGCCTTTGCCCTCGTCGTGTCGGACATGTGCCTGCACGGCCGCGGCCACGCCAACCGGACCCGGCAGAAATCGGCCCAGGCGGTCGCGCTCGGCAGCCGGAACCAGCATCTGATCGCGGCGGTGCAGATCATGCAGGGAAATCTGGAGGATCTGGTCACCCTGTCCGAGATTGCCGACGTGGTTCAGGTCTCGCGGCGGCAACTGGAGCGTATCTTCAAGACCTATGTCGGGATGACGCCCAAGAAGTATTACACCGACCTGCGGCTGGCGCGGGCATATGCGCTGTTCAGCGAAACCAACATGACAGTCATCGAGGTAGCCATGGCAACCGGCTTCGGCGATGCCTCCAGCCTTTCACGCCTGTTTCGCGCCAAATACGGCGGGTCGCCGAGCACCTTCAAAAAGAACTGGTCGGGCAGCGAAAGCTCCCGAAAAAAGCCGGGGTAAGGGGCGGGCATTTGCTGTAGTCCCGCTTTTCCTACTCTCCGTAAGGCACCCAGATATTCTTGACCTCGGTCGCGGCATCCAGGAATGCACGGCCCTCGGCGTCCGACCGGTACCAATCGCGCGCCATTCCGTTGTTCACCCACGTCCGCTTGATATTGCCGGCACTGGCGCTTTCGATCGTCCTTGCCAGATCGGTGGAAGAAAAACTCCAGACGGCATCCACATCCAGATGGCCGGCCAGATGCGGCGCAAGTTCCGCGTGGTTGCCTGTCAGGATGTTCACGACCCCGGACGGAACGTCCGAAGTCTCGAGTATCTGGTAGAAATCCGTTGCCGCCAGCGGATAGGGCTCGGAGGCGACAAGAACAGACCGGTTGCCCATCGCCATCGCCGGTCCCATCACCGAGACAAATCCCAACAGCGGAGCCTCGTCGGGGCAGAAGGCGCCGATCACCCCCACGGGCTCGCGCATGGCCAGCGCAATGCCCCGGATCGGCACGCCATGCGCCTGCCCGTCGAACTTGTCGGCCCATGCGGCATAGGTGAACAGGCGGCGGACCGAAGCGTCGACCTCTTTCGCTCCGGTGCGCTTGCCGGTCAGCGTATCTATACGATGCGCGAATTCGTCTGACCGCGCCGACAGGTTTTCGGCGATGTAATAGAGGATCTGCGCCCGCAGATGTCCGGTCGTCTTCGACCAGCCAGCCGCACCCTGCGCCGCCTCCACCGCATTCCGGATATCCTTGCGGTTGGCCAAAGGGGCATGGCCCAAGAGCCTGCCGGATTTACCGTAGACCGGTTCTGAATAGCCGCCGTCGGGGCGGGCCTGCTTGCCGCCGATATAGAGCTTGGCGGTGCGGTCGAGACCACTTTCCGGCCCCTGATCGCCAACAAATGCCGTGACCTTCGGCAACGGCTTGGCTCTACCGGCCGGTTTCGTATAGGCCGATAGCCCTTCCCAGCCGCCTTCGCGCCCGAAGCCGCTCTCGCGCACTCCGCCGAAACCGGCTGCGGCATCGAACATGTTCGTGCCGTTCACCCAGACCACGCCGGCCGCGAGTTTCGGCGCCACGTCCAGCGCAAGGTTGACGTTCTCGCTCCACAGCGTCGCGGCGAGCCCGTATCGGGTATTGTTGGCCAAGGCTACCGCTTCGGCCGGCGTCCGGAAGGTGGTGCCGACCAGCACGGGGCCGAAAATCTCTTCCTGCATCAAACGGGCCGAAGGCGTCAGTCCGGTGATCAGGGTCGGCGGATAGAAGCAGCCCCGCGCCGGCATTTCGACCTGCGCGCGATAGGTATCGCCTTCGGTGTTGCCATCCACCATCTCGGTGATCGCCTTCAATTGCACCGGATCGACAATCGCGCCGACATCGATGCATTTGTCCAGCGGATCGCCCAGCCGCAGCCCGTCCATCCGCGACCTCAGCTTGGCGTAGAACGCGTCAGCGATCCCCTCCTGAACCAGCAGGCGGGAGCCCGCGCAGCAGACCTGCCCCTGATTGAACCAGATCGCATCGACCAGACCCTCTACCGCCGAATCCAGATCGGCGTCTTCGAAAACGATATAGGGCGACTTGCCGCCCAGCTCGAGCGTCAGGGCCTTGCCGCTGCCCGCCGTCGCCAGCCTGATCTTGCGTCCGACTTCGGTGGAGCCGGTGAAGGCGATCTTGTCGATATCAGTATGATTCACGATCATCTCTCCGACCGCGCCGTCGCCTGTCACGATATTGACGACACCCTTCGGCAACCCTGCCTGCCGGCAGATGTCAGCGAACAGCAACGCGGTCAGCGAGGTATACTCGGCGGGCTTCAGCACCACGGTATTGCCCATCGCGATGGCCGGAGCGATCTTCCACGCCAGCATCAGCAGTGGAAAGTTCCAAGGAATGATCTGGCCGCAAACCCCCAAGGGCACACGGGCCGGAAGCTCGGCTTCCATAAGTTGCGCCATGCCGGCGTGGTAATAGAAGTGCCGCTGCGCCAGAGGAATGTCTATGTCGCGGGATTCGCGGATCGGCTTGCCGTTGTCCATTGTTTCCAGAACGGCGAACAGACGGGAATGCTTCTGCAGCAACCGCGCC
>JBFIHV010000136.1:0-6983 GCA_041601595.1 Amylibacter sp.
AACCGCTGCTGGAGCGTGACGATATTTCCGATATCATGGTCAACGGCGCAGGCCGCATCTTCATCGAAGTCAACGGCAAGACGCAGGAAACCGATATCCGGTTCGACAGCAACGAAGAGCTTCTGAACATCTGCCAGCGGATCGTGTCCGCCGTGGGCCGCCGGGTTGACGAGAGCTCGCCGATCTGCGACGCGCGCCTGCCCGACGGCAGCCGTGTCAACGTGATCGCTCCGCCGCTCTCGATCGATGGTGCGGCGCTGACGATCCGCAAATTCAAGAAAGACAAGCTGACGCTCGCGAACCTTGTGAAGTTCGGCTCGATCACGCCGGAAGGCGCCGAGATTCTGCGAATCATCGGTCGGGTGCGCTGCAACGTCCTGATTTCTGGCGGAACCGGGTCGGGCAAGACCACTCTGCTGAACTGCATGACCGCCTGTATCGATGCCGACGAACGTATCGTGACCTGCGAAGACTCCGCCGAACTTCAGTTGCAGCAGCCCCACGTGGTCCGGCTGGAAACCCGTCCGCCGAACCTGGAAGGTGAAGGCGTCGTCACGATGCGCGATCTGGTCAAGAACTGCCTGCGAATGCGCCCCGAGCGCATCATCGTCGGCGAGGTGCGTGGGTCTGAAGCGTTCGACCTTCTGCAGGCCATGAACACCGGCCACGACGGTTCCATGGGCACGCTGCACGCGAACTCGCCGCGCGAGGCTCTGGGCCGGCTGGAATCGATGATCTCAATCGGCGGGTTCAACCTGCCATCCAAGACCGTACGGGAAATGATCGTTTCCTCTGTCGATGTGATTGTCCAGGCAAGCCGCCTGCGGGATGGCCGCCGCGTCATCACGCATATCACCGAAGTGATCGGCATGGAGGGGGACGTCATCACCACGCAGGACCTCTTTCTCTATGACATGACCGGCGAAGACGCCGACGGAAACATCCTCGGGGCGCACCGCTCCAACGGGATCGGGCGTCCGGCCTTCTGGGGGCGGGCCCGGTACTACAACGAAGAGAACCGGCTGGCTGAGGCTCTGGAAAATGCCGATCGCCGCAAGGACAGGGACGGGTCGATCTATGACAGGGCTTGACCCCGTTGCGCTCAGCTTGTCCATAGCCGGGCTCGTGCTTGTTTGCGTTGCTGCAATTGTGTGGGTGGTACTCTCGCAGCAGGCCGAGAGGACCTCCCGAAGGCAGCGCATAGCGCATTTCAGCCTCAAGGACACATCCGGGCGCGGCAAGTTGTCGACCGCGGACGAGATCCATCGCTCCGCCAAGGTCATCCGGACGAGCCGCAGCGTGTCGCGCAGCGAAGCGGCGCGGATCATGCTCCGTCAGGCCGGATTTACGGCCCCCGCATGGATGCTCCTGCCAATCTATATCGGCCTGTCGGGCGTCGTTGCCCTTCTGCTCTGGGCCGCGGGAATGCCGCCTCTGCTCGCAATCCTTTCAAGCGCCGCCCTGGGTCCCGGACTGATCCTGCTGATGCTCCGGCGCCAGCGCAAAAAACGCAAGATTGCCATGGAAAAAGAGTTCCCGGGCGCGCTTGACATCATTGTCCGCGGCGTCAAGTCCGGACTGGCCTTCACCGACTGCCTCAAGATCGCCGCCCGCGACGTGCCGGAGCCCCTGCGCGGCGAATTCGCCACCTTGGTCGAACAGCAGTCGCTCGGAATGACCATGGCGGAGGCCGTCGGCCGGTTTGCCAACCGCGTCCCGCTGGAGGAAGCCAATTTCTTTGCGATCGTGATTGCCCTGCAGACCCGAACCGGCGGCAAAATGGCGGAGTCGCTCGACAACCTGGTTTCGGTTCTGCGCGCGCGCGTCCAGCTTCGGGCCAAGATACAATCCATGAGCGCCGAGGCCAAGGCCTCGGGCATGATCATCGGGGCGCTTCCGGTGGTGGTGGCCACGATGGTTTACCTCTCGAGCCCCGACTATATCTCGCTGTTGTTCACCGAACTGATCGGCAACGTGGTTCTGGCGGTCAGCGCGATATGGATGCTGATCGGAGTGTTGGTAATGAAAAAAATGATAGCGTTTGACTACTGATGGAAGCCATTAACTTCATAGGTGACATTCTCGCTGATCCGGTGCAACTCGCGCCGTTTGCGGCCATGATATCGGTTACGGTCTGCATTGTGGCGCTTGCCTGGCCGATTTTCGAGCAGCAAAACCGGAAACTGCGCCTGGCGGCGATCCAGACCTCCGAAGCCCGCATGCGAGACGCCGTAGCCGCGGATCGCGCCGCGAAAAATGCCGACCCGATCGACAGCCTGCGCCATGCCGCGCCGCGCAAGCTTTATTCGGCCATCATCAAGCGCCTGAACCTGAACCACCTGTTGCAGAACCCGAAAACGCTGGAACTGATTTACAAGGCAGGGTTCCGCGGAGAGGCCGCCGCCATCAAGATTACCGCGATGCGGGTCATTCTTGCCGTATTGTTCGCCGCGGGTACCGCGCTTTACTTCTGGGCCGCCATCAACCTCAGCCAGCCGTTCTCCATACAGGTCCTTATTGTCGTGGTCGCCGCTTTTGCCGGCTGGTGGGTACCGATCATCCTTCTCAAGAACCGTCTCCAGAACCGCCGGACCGACATCAAGCGGAATTGGCCGGATGCCATGGATTTGCTGCTGATCTGCGTGGAATCAGGCATGTCGGTCGAGGCGGCGTTTCGCAAGGTCGCGGAAGAGATCGCGGCGCAATCGATCGTGCTCAGCGAAGAATTGTCGCTGACGACGGCCGAGCTGAACTATCTGCAGGATCGTCAGAGCGCTTATCGCCGCCTGTACGACCGCACGGAAGTGGACGAGGTCCGGTCGGTCGTGACCTCGCTGATCCAGTCCGACAAATACGGAACTCCGGTCGGGCGGGCGCTGCGCGTACTCAGTGCGGAAGGCCGCGCCTTGCGCATGGCCGCCGCCGAGAAGAAAGCCGCAGCCCTGCCCCCCAAGCTCACCGTTCCGATGATCCTGTTCTTCCTGCCGGTCCTGTTCGCGGTCATCATGACGCCGGCCATCATCCAGCTGGTGCAGGACTGATGCCATGAAAGCCAATTACCGGCCATCTCGCCAATCCCTCGCCCAAGACGTCCGGGGGAGTATCATTATCATCGCCGGCATGGTCTTTCCGCTGCTTGTCGGCGCGATGGCGCTGGGGACGGAGGCGGGATTCTGGTACCTCAGCCAGCGCAAACTTCAGCAGACGGCCGACCTCGTGGCTTTTGCCGGAGTGGTTCAACTGCGCTCCGGCCGCAAGGGAAGCCAGTTGCAGGCCGTCGCCCTTGATATCGCGGAGCGTAACGGCTTGCAGCCGGGCAATGACGTGCTGACGGTGAACAATCCCCCTCTGACCGGCCCGCGCCAGGGATCGGGAAAGGCGGTCGAAGTCACGATTGTCCGGACGCAAAAGCGTTATTTCACGCTGATCTACAGCTCGGACCCCGTCGATATCAGTTCACGCGCCGTGGCGGAATATGTCCAGGGCAGCAATGCGTGCCTGTTGTCCCTCGACCCCACCGCCGGCGGCGCGGTTACGGTTTCAGGGTCAAGCGAAGTTGTCTTTGAAGGCTGCGACGTGGCCACGAATTCGAATGACGCACAGGCTTTCCAGATGTCCGGCGGATCGGTGCAATTGTCGACCGGCTGCGTGCACTCTGTGGGCGGCGTCGAGACAACCACAGGCCTGACCCTGACCAGTTGTTCGACCCCCAGAACCGAGGTGCCAGTGGTCGTAGACCCATATTCAGATGTCGAGGACCCCGAAGTCGTCGGAAACTGCGCCAACGGAAATCTGAGCAATGTCAACGTAACGCCGGACACCGGGCACCCCTTGGGTATCGCGTCCAAGCATTTTTGCGGCGGCATGGCGCTGACCGGAAGCGTCAATTTCGCGCCTGGCCTGTATATCGTCGACGGTGGCGTGTTCAAGATCAATGCCAATGCGCTGGTGACGGGAACCGGCGTTACCTTCTTTCTGACGGGTGGCGCGAGCCTGTCCTACAACGGCGGGGCCACAATCAACCTCAGCGCCCCGACGTCGGGCCCGCTGGCGGGGCTGCTGTTTTACGCCGACCGTGATGACATCGGCGTGGCGCACACCATCAACGGCAATACAGGATCCGAGTTGAACGGCGCGATCTACATGCCGTCTGGCGACCTCGATTACAGCGGGAACTTCAGCGGCGGCGGCGGTGGCTGCACCCAGATTGTCACACGTCGGGTCACCTTCAGCGGCAATTCATCGCTCGAGGTGAATTGCACGGCGGCAGGAGTCCGCCGGATCGCCGTCGGAGAGTCCATCGCACTGGTGGAATAGAAGACCTGCAATGGAAAAGGCCTCCAAATGAATGCCGAGATGGCTCAACTGCTCCATTTCGCCCTGTTGACCGGCTTTGCAACGCTGGCCATGCAACGCGATTTCAGCGCGTTTACGATTCCTAATGGTTTGACCTTCAGTATGGCCGCGACAGGGGTGCTTTCGATGATTTTGCTTGGGCCAGAACCTATCTCTCCGCTTGGGACGCTCTTGGTGTCACTTGGAGTATTGTTGTGCGGCTGGCTCTTGTTCGCACTCGGTCTGTGGGGGGCCGGAGACGCCAAACTGACCGCCGCGGCCACCCTGTGGATGAGCCCCGCAAGCATCGGTTTCTTCGTTCTGGGTATCGTCCTGGCGGGTTCGGTCCTCGCGCTGGCAACTCTGGTCATGGGACTCGCGAAAGCGTCAAGGTCCGTTCCCGGCGGCCGATGGCGACCCCGACTGATCATGCGCCGCCTTTCGGTCCCCTATGGGCTCGCGATTGGCAGCGCCGCCGTCCTTACGCTGGCCTGGCAGCTCAGCGCAAACATTCAATGACAGGAAAGTTCCTATGGTCCGGATTATTATAATATTGATCGCCGTCACTGCCGGCCTTGGCGCAGGGTGGCTGGCCTGGCAAGCGACCTTGCGTCCGGCCGCCGAAACGGTCCGGATCGAAGTGCCGTCGGTCGATGTGCTGGTGTCGAGCCGCGATATCCTGCGGGGCGCACGGCTGACACAGGATATGCTGACCTGGGCGCCCTGGCCCCAGGACCGCCTGAAAGAGAACATGATCCTGCGGTCTGAACAGCCCGACGCTGCGACCCAGGTCAATGAACGTGTCCTGCGTTCCAATGTCTACGCGGGCGAACCGTTGCGGCGCGAACACCTGGCGCGCGGGGACGGCGGCTTTCTGTCATTGGTCCTGCAGCCGGGAACGCGTGCAATCGGCGTCAAGATCACCGACGAAAAGACCGCCGGCGGCTTCATTCTGCCGAATGACAGGGTGGATGTGCTGCATACCGTCATCCGCGATTTCGACGGCGACGGCACCGCCACGGGCACGACACGCACGATCCTGACCAATGTTCGGGTTCTTGCAATCGGCCAGATCAGTTTCGAAACCGAGAAACTTGCCGCCGATACGACCCAGCTTTCGAGTGAAATAGAACCGGCCGACAATGGCACAACCCTGACCGGCCAAACCGCGACGCTGGAGGTGACGACCGAACAGGCCGAAGCCCTGCTGTCGGCGGCGGCATCCGGACAGCTGTCCCTGGCGCTACGCGCGTCGGAGGACTTCGGGTTGAGCGAACTCGGCGATCTGGCGACGATCGAGGGGCCGAAACCGCAGCCCCCCGCCGAAACCCAGGCCCCGACGGAGGTGCAGGTTGTTGTGGGCAAGACGGAAACCGAAAACCAAAGCCTGAAGCGGGAAATAACAATCATATCCGGCGGAAAATCACGCCAGATCATTACCGAGGCAGAAGGGGAAAAACCATGAAATCCGAAGCGCTCGCAGAGGAGGCGGAAGACCGCGTCGAAGCCCCGACGGACGAAGTCCCTGCAGAGCAGGATACACCGGTCACGGCCGAAGCGGCAAACGTCCGGCTTATGCTGCCGCGCGTCAGCATCGATGCCTTCACGACCAATACGGACGTCTTGCAGTCGGTCGAACAGGCAATGCGCGATCGCCGTGCGACCAGGGTCGAGGCGCAGCTTTTCGAAGGCGGCTTCCGGCAGGCGGTCAAACATTATTCCGCGCAACAACCGGCGGACATCATCATTATCGAATGCATCGAACCGTCCGAGATGCTACCCGCGCAGATCGATGCCCTTGCCGATCTCTGCCCGCCATCGACCCGCCTGTTACTGATCGGCTCCGACAACAACGTGGAACTCTACCGCAGGCTTCTGCGCCTCGGTGTAAGCGACTATCTCGTGCGCCCTGTGGCGCCGCTGGGCCTGATCGAGGCCTTGGCAGGCATCATGGGCGAAGACGACGAAGAGAGCCGCGGACATGTGCTGGCCTTTGTCGGCGCCCGCGGCGGAACCGGCGCATCGACCGTCGCACAGAACGTGGCGCACGGGCTGGCTCACAAGTTCAACGCGACCACCATTCTGATAGACGCAGACGTCGGCTTCGGCACCGCTTCCCTGCAATTCGACATTTCGCCCGCGCGCACGCTGGACGATGCCATCAAAGAGGGCGAGGCGCTCGACAAGGAGGTGCTCGAGAGGTTGGTCCATTGGCGCGACCGGCGTTTCGGCATTATCGCGGCGCCTGTGCGGCCTGACGAGGCCATCGCCCCGGGACGGGAACAGATCCGCAGGGTCATCGAACAGGCGCGGCGTGTCGCGCGCTACGTCGTCCTGGACGTGCCGCAGGGATGGGGCCCGTTGGCTACGGAGGTCCTTGTCCTGGCCGACTCGGTGACGCTGGTCGCGACGCCGGATCTGGTGGCGCTGCGCAATACGCGGACGCTGATGCAGATGATCAAAGTACTTCGTCCCAATGATCCCGCACCGTTGCTGATCCTGAACCAGAAACCGGCGCGCGGGAAATCCTTTGTTACGGCGGCGGAATTTTCATCCACGCTCTCTTGCCCCCTGACAGCGGAAATCCAGTCCGATCCGGAAACTTTGTCCGCAGCCCAGATGGCGGGCAAGATTCTGCTGGAACACGC